>NZ_JBRREB010000062.1:0-23203 GCF_056759995.1 Stenotrophomonas sp. STEN030
ATCGCGTGGGGTGTCTTCAAGAGCGGCCGGGATTTCGATCCGACCATGCTGAGAGTAGGTCAAGCCTGCTTCCAGCAGGCTTGACCGCGAACATAGGATCTCGGCTCTACATTTGAAGCAGAGCTCGGCTCTACCGATGCACGCTGCCAATGCTTGCCGCCGGGTAACGCAGCCCCGCAGCCGCATCCACCGGGAACACCGCGTCAATCCGCGCCAGATCCTCGGCACTGAGCAATACATCCAGCGCGCCCAGGTTCTCTTCCAGATACGGCAGACGCTTGGTCCCCGGAATCGGCACCAGGTCATCGCCCTGCGCCAACACCCAGGCCAGAGCCAACTGCCCCGGTGTCACGCCCTTGTCGGCGGCAATCGCATTGACCTGCTCCACCAAGGCCAGGTTCCGATCGAAGTTCTCGCCCTGGAAGCGCGGCGAGTTGCGCCGATAATCACCGTCCTCGAAATCAGCCGGGCTGCGGATCGCACCCGTCAAAAAGCCACGACCCAACGGCGAGTACGGCACGAACCCAATACCCAGCTCACGCACGGTAGCCAATACATCGTTCTGCTCCGGCTCGCGCGACCACAAGGAATACTCAGTCTGCAGCGCAGTGATCGGGTGCACTGCATGCGCGCGGCGAATGGTCTCTGGCGCGGCCTCGGACAGGCCCAGGTAACGCACCTTGCCCTGTTCGACCAGACGCGCCATCGCACCCACGGTGTCTTCGATCGGCACCAACGGATCGACCCGGTGCTGGTAGTACAGATCAATATGATCCACACCCAGCCGCTTCAGGCTGGCCTCGCAGGCGGCCTGCACATACTCCGGACGGCCGTCGACACCACGCGCCTGCGGGTCATTCGCGTCCAGACGCACACCGAACTTGGTAGCCAGGAACACCTGCCCACGACGATCAGCAATCGCCTTGCCGACCAACACCTCGTTGGTATGCGGGCCGTACATGTCGGCGGTATCCAACAGCGTCACGCCACGCTCCAGCGCGCGGTGGATCACCGCAATCGAGGCGGCGTCATCACCACGCCCGCCATAGAAAGCGCTCATGCCCATGCAGCCCAGGCCAAGCGCGGAAACGACGGGACCATTGCGGCCCAGAACTCGGGTTTTCATCGGCAACTCCAACGGGGGAAAGGACTGAGGCAACTGTAGGCCCTCGCCACTATGTCGATAAAGACGGATACTCAGCATTGACCATGAAGCCTGACTTCACAGTAGACCCAAGCCTGTTGCCAGCCCTGGCGGCCTTCGCCTGTGTCGCAAGGCATGCCAACTTCCGCCAGGCAGCTGTCGAACTGGCGGTATCCCCGTCAGCCTTGTCGCAGACCATCCGCAATCTGGAACGCCGTCTCGGCACCCGTCTGCTGCAACGAACCACGCGCCGGGTTGGCCTTACCGAAGCCGGCCAACGTCTGCTGCTCGACACCGCCCCGGCGCTGGCCCGCATCGGCGAGGCACTGCACGCGGTGGAAGCCAACCGCGACGTCGCCACCGGTCAGCTGCGCATCACCGCGCCGCGCTTCGCCATCGAATACCTGCTGCTGCCGCATCTGTCCGCCTTTCATGCCGCCTACCCGCAGGTTGAAGTGGAACTGGCGATGCAGGCAGCGATGGTCGATGTGGTCGGCGAAGGGTTCGATGCCGGTATCCGCCTGGGCGAATCACTGGCTGACGGCATGATCGCAGTGCCGTTGGGGCCGCAGCTGCGCTGGACCGTGGTTGCCGCTCAAAGCTACTTGGACAAGCACGGAACACCGCAGACGCCCGAGGCCTTGCTCGGCCACGCCTGCATCCGCCACCGCAGCAGCACTGGCCGGGTAATGCCGTGGGAGTTCAGCCGCGATGGCCGTGACTTCAGCCTAGATGTAAGCGGACCGCTGTTGCTCAACGACAGCACGCTCGCCTTGCAGGCCGCGCGCGATGGCCTTGGCCTGTTGCAGGTATTCGAGCCCATCGCCCGCGCCGACATCGACGCTGGGCGCCTGCACAGCCTGCTCGGTGCCTGGCAGCCGCCCTATGCGGGCTTCCATCTCTACTACCCATCGCGCGAGCAACTGGCGCCCAAGCTGCGTGTCTTCCTCGATTTCATGCGCGCCGCCAACGTAGCTGCGACGTGACCAAGCCGCTTCAAGACGTATCGCGCTTGCCTGCATCGCGATGGCACCGCAAGCTGACAGTCCATTGACTCCGCGAGCCTCCGCTTCCGGCATGCGCCGCCTCGACCGTCACCTCGGCCAACTCTGGGCCCACGAAAAAGCCAGCTACGGGCTGCGCGTGTTCATCGCGCTCACCGTGGCCATCGCCTATGGCTGGTACGACGGCCATATCGAAGCCATCCCCGGCCTGTTCCTGGGCATCATCGCCAGCGCCATCGCCGAGACCGATGACAACTGGTGGGGCCGCACCAAATCGGTGTTGCTGTCGCTGCTGTGCTTTGTTGCTGCTGCGGCCGCGGTCATCTTGCTGTTCCCGCAACCGCTACCATTCATCGCCACCCTGGCACTGTCCGCCTTCGGCCTGACCCTGCTCGGCGCACTCGGTGAGCGCTACGCCTCCATTGGCCAAGCCACGGTGACGCTGGCGATCTACGCGATGATCGCGATGGACCAGCACCACAACGTCAGCCAGCAACAGGCGCTGCGCGAGGTGATCCCACTGCTGGTCGGCGCGGCTTGGTACGGCCTGCTCTCGATCCTGTGGACGGCGATGTTCGCCAACCGCCCGGTGCGCGAGCGGCTGGCGCGGCTGTTCTTCGAGCTTGGCCATTACCTGCAGCTGAAAGCCGATCTGTTCGAGCCGGTGCGGCAAGGCGATCTGGAAGCACGACGGCTGGCCCTGGCCGAGCAGAACGTGCGTGTGGTGCAGGCGCTGAACATCGCCAAGACCGCCATCCTCAGCCGCTTTGGTCGCTCCGGCCGGCCGGGTGTGCAATCAGGCCTGTACTTCCGCCTGTATTACATGGCGCAGGATTTCCACGAACGCGCCAGCTCCTCGCACTATCCATACGAAGCCTTGGCCGATGCCTTCTTCCACAGCGACGTGCTGTACCGCTGCCGGCGCCTGTTGTCGCTGCAGGGCAAGGCCTGCCAGACGCTGGGCCAGGCCATCCGCCTGCGCCAACCGTTCGACTACGGCGAACGCACGCGAGTAGCCGGCCAGGACCTGCAGTCCTCGCTGCAGTACGTGCGCGAGCAACGCAATCCGCAGTGGACGCGCCTGCTTGGCTCGCTGCAGCTGCTTGCCGCCAACCTATCCAGCATCGAACGGCAGCTGTCCGAGGCTGCGTTGGCCGATACGCCGCTGGAAGGCATCGACACCCGCCTGCGCGATTCCTCACCGCACACCTTGCGCGAGATGGGCAGGCGCCTGCGTCAGGCGCTGACGCCGGGCTCGCTGCTGTTCCGCCATGGCGTACGCATCGCGTTGGCACTGATCGCCGGTTATTCACTACTGAAGCTGGTGCATCCGGAGAACGGTTACTGGATTCTGTTGACCATCGTCTTCGTCTGCCGGCCCAACTTCGGTGCAACCCGCCTGCGGCTGGTGCAGCGCATCGCCGGCACCCTGCTTGGCCTCGGCGTGACCTGGGCCTTGATGCAGCTGTTCCCCGGCACCGGCCTGCAGCTGCTGTTGGCCTTGGCCGCGGCCTTGCTGTTCTTCATCACCCGCACCGATAGATATCTGCTGGCGACCGCCGCAATCACGGTGATGGCGCTGCTGTGCTTCAACCTGATCGGCAATGGCTTCGTGCTGATCTGGCCGCGCTTCCTCGACACCTTGATCGGCTGCGCCATCGCCGCCATCGCCTCGCTGCTGATCCTGCCCGACTGGGAAGGCCGGCGCCTGCACAAAGTGATGGCGCAGGTGATCGCCACCAGCACCGCCTATCTGGACGAGGTACTTGGCCAGTACCGCAGCGGCATGCGCGATGACCTGCCCTACCGCATCGCCCGACGCGACATGCACAACGCCGACGTAGCGCTGTCGGTGGCCCTGGCGAACATGCTGCGCGAGCCGGGCTATGCGCGCGGCAATCTGGATGCGGGCTTCCGCTTCCTCGCCCTGTCCAACACCTTGCTGGGCTACCTGTCGGCCCTGGGTGCGCATCGCGCGCGGGCTGATGCGGTCAATGAGGATGCGCTGGTTGCTGACGGGCATCGGCAGCTGCAGCAGTCGCTGGCTGCGTTGGCTGCAGCCCTGGGCAAGCGCCAGCCGGCGGAACCGCAGGAAGATGAGATCGCGTTGGCTGATGCGCTGGAGCAGATGCCGGATGAGATCGATGAGAAGTCGCGACTGGTGCGCACCCAGCTGGCCTTGATGTTGCGGCTGTTGCCGAAGCTGAGGGCAGCGGCGGAAGAGGCGATGTTGCCGGCGGTGGTGGCCGAGGCGGCACGGTAAGCAAGCCCTTTGGCTTTGCTTCGTGGCTGTAGTTTTGCCGTTGGCTTTTGCACTAGCTGTTGCTTCGGCTTCGGCTTCGGCTTTAGCTTTGGCTGTTGCTTTGGTTGTGTGCAATCCCTTCTCCCGCTTGCGGGGGAAGGTGCCCGGAGGGCGGATGGGGGGAGCTTTGGCTTTGGCTTTGGCTTTGGCTTTGCCTTCAAATCCCAACGATCCACCTACAGCCCAGCGCACAGACGATCCGTTCGCGGAACGATTGCCAGCTTCGCGGCTCACGCCGCTCCCACAAAGTGCATGGTGAGTGCAGGCAATCCTTCAGCGGAGCCGATACCAGCTTCGCGGCCTACGCCGCTCCTACAACAGCACGGCGGGCTGGCATGAAGTACACCAGCAGGCCGATCGCGGAGACCATGCCACCCAGTACGCAGACGCCCGTCCAGCCGTAGCGTGCCCAGGCCACCGTACTCAACACCGAGCCGCTGGCACCGCCGATGAAATAGCAGGTCATGTAGGCCGAGGTGATGCGGCTGCGGGCGCTTTCATCCAGCTGGTAGATCACACTCTGGTTGTTGATATGCACCGCCTGCACGGCGATATCCAGCAACAACACGCCCACTACCAGGGCCGCCAGCGACACTGGCGAGAATGCCAGCACCACCCACGACAGCAGCATCATCAGCAATCCGCCAACGGCCACCGCGCGGCCATGGCCACGATCGCTCAGCTTGCCGCCGCTGCTGGCAGCCAGCGCACCGGCCGCGCCGATCAGACCAAACAAGCCGATCGTGGCGATCGAATAGCCATAGGCCGGGCCGGACAACAGGAACGCCAGCGGCGTCCAGAACACGCTGAAGGCCGCAAACGACAACGCCCCCAGCAGCGAGCGCTGACGCAGCAGCGGCTCATCTCGCAGCAGCACCAACACCGAACCGATCAGGCGCGGGTAAGACAGCGTGGCGCTGGGCTGATGCGCAGGCAGCAGCCGCGCCAGCACCACCGCCAACACCAGCAGCGCCACACAGGCCACCCAGTAAATGGTGTGCCAGGAGCCCAGACCGGTCAGTACACCGGAGGCGGTGCGCGCAAGAAGAATGCCCAGCAGCAAGCCGGCCATGATGGTGCCGACCACCCGGCCACGTTGCTCCGGTTCGGCAAGACCCGCCGCGTGCGCGACGATGATCTGCGCCGCCACCGCGCTGAGCCCGGACAGCGCCGTACCCACCAGCAACTGCATGAAGTGCGTCGCGGTCGCGCTGATCGCCAAACCCACCGCGGCCAGCACGAACAGCACAACGATCAGCCGACGCCGCTCCAGCCTGTCGCCCAACGGCACGATCAGCATCAGGCCAACGGCATAGGCCAACTGCGCCACCGTCACCGCCCAGCCGGCCTGCTCGGCGCTGATCTGGAACTGCTGCGCAAGGATCTGCAGCAAGGGCTGCGCGTAATAGTTGCCGGCCACGATCAGGCCGGTGGCAGCGGCCAGCAGCAGCACCTGGGCCTGGCTCAAGGGACGGTGGCGGGATGGGGATGCGGGGGTATTCATGGGGGAGACCACGGCGGGAACAGGGGCAAGTCTGGGCCGCCGCCATCAATGACGCCAATGTATTGTTTTCATCCCATCCATCTGTTTCAGTGATGGCATGTTTACCCTGCGCCAGCTCGAATTCGCCGTCGCCGTGGCCGAGGAAGGCGGCTTCACCGCTGCAGCGGCCCGCTGCCACACCGTGCAGTCGGCGCTGAGCCACCAGATCGCGCGGCTGGAGGATGCCTTCGGCACCCGCCTGTTCGAGCGCACCCACCGGCGGGTACGGCCCACCGCTGCCGGCGAGGTGTTCCTGCACAACGCCCGGCTGACCCTGCAGGCGGCCGCACGCCTGCAGGAGGAAATGGCGCTGACCCTGGGCACGGTGCGTGGCCGCATCAACATCGGCCAGATAACCTCGCTCAATGTGGTCGATGTGCCGGCACTATTGTCGGCGTTCCGGGCCGCCCACCCTGCCGTCGAGGTACACCTGAAGGCCGGGATGAGCGATGTGCTGCTGGCCGAGCTGGAGCAAGGCAGCCTGGACGTGGCGCTGGTCGGGGTTGGCCCACAGATCAGCCTGCCGCCGCAGCACCGCCTGTTGCACGAGGAAGGGCTGTCACTGGTGATGCCCATCGATCATCCGCTGGCCAGTCTCGTGGCAATCCCGCTACAGGCGCTGCAAGGCCTGCCTTTGGCTGCCCTGGTGCCCGGTGCCGGGGTGCGCCGCATGCTGGATGACGCCCTGCGCGAACGCGGCATCCAGGCCCAGCTGCAATACGAGGTTACTCACAGCGAATTGCAGCAACAGCTGGTCGCTGCCGGCCTGGCGGTTGCAGTGGTGCCTGACAGCATGGCCGCGCGCATGCAGCGCACGCTTGTGCGGCCGCTGGCCGAAGGTTTCCGCTTCCGTACCTGCGCGGTGTGGCGGGCTGACCCGACCCCGGCTGCCCGTGCATTGCTGGGACTGTTGCCCGAAAGCGACGCTTGAGAGGCATCTGCAATGCGAGCCCGGCTTGACCAATACCATCATGCCGTTCTGCTAATGTGCCGCGCAGCACCGAGGAGTCACGATGTCCGGCCACAATCAGTTCGCCCTGCTCAAGCAGCGCCGCTTCCTCCCGTTCTTCATCGTCCAGGCGCTGGGTGCGTTCAACGACAACATCTACCGCCAGGCGATCATCGGCCTGCTGTTCTACCTCGGCGTCAGCAGCGAAGAACGCACGCTGTACACCAACCTGGCGCCGGCACTGTTCATCCTGCCCTACTTCCTGTTCTCGGCACTTGCCGGGCAGATCGCCGAGAAGCTGGAAAAACAGAAACTCATCGTCATCACCACCACCATGGAAATCGTGGTGATGTCGCTGGCGGCGGTCGGCTTCCTTACCCAGAACATGCCGGTGCTGCTGGTGGCGCTGTTCTGCACCGGCCTGCAATCCACCTTGTTCGGCCCGGTCAAATACTCGGTACTGCCATCCATCCTCAAGCCTGAAGAACTGACCGGCGGCAACGGCCTGGTGGAAATGGGCACTTCCATTTCCATCCTCACCGGCATGATTGCCGGCGGCATGATCTTCGCGCTGGCCGGCGCCCATGGTCCGATCGTTGCTGCCGTTGCCATCATCGCGCTTGCGCTGATCGGCAACTTCACCGCACGCATGATTCCGCGCGTGGACGCTGGTGCGCCGGAACTGAAGATCAACTGGAACCCGATCAGCGAATCGCTGGTGGTGCTGCGCCTGGCCAAGAAGCAGAAGGCAGTGCGCAACGCCATCCTCGGCGTGTCCTGGTTCTGGTTCTTCGGCACCGTCCTGACCTCGCAGCTGCCGACTTATGCGGTGGTCAATCTGGGCGGCGACGAAGTCCTCTACATCTTCGCGTTGGCGCTGTTCTCGCTGGGCACCGGCGTAGGCTCGCTGCTATGCGAGAAGCTGTCCGGGCGCATTGTCGAAATCGGCCTGGTGCCGCTGGGCGCCTTCGGCATGAGCGCGTTCCTGCTGGATCTGTATTTCGCGCGTACCGGCGCGGTGACCGTGGCCGGGCTGGATGTTGCCGGCTTCGTCCAGCAGCCCGGCAGCTGGCGCATCATCATCGACCTGCTCGGCATCGGCCTGTTCACCGGCTTCTTCGTGGTGCCGCTGTTCGCGCTGATCCAGAGCCGCACACCGAAATCTGAAATGTCGCGTGTGTTCGCCGCGCTCAACATCCAGAACTCCGGCTTCATCGTGCTGGCAGCGGTGCTGGGCCTGCTCACCCAGAGCGTGCTCAAGTGGAGCATCCCGCAACTGTTCCTGGCACTGGCCGTCGCCAATATCGTGGTCGCGGTCTACATCTTCAGCATCGTGCCCGAGTTCCTGATGCGCTTCCTCAGCTGGGTGATGGTGCGCACCCTGTACCGGCTGCGGGTCAAGGGCGTTGAGGACAATGTGCCGGACGAAGGTGCCGCGCTGATCGTCTGCAACCACGTCAGCTATATGGATGCGCTGATCCTTTCGGCGGTGATCCCACGCCCGGCGCGCTTCGTCATGTACTACAAGATCTTCAACGTGCCGGTGATGCGCTGGATCTTCAAGACCGCCAAGGCCATCCCGATCGCCAGCCCCAAGGAAGACGCCGCGCTGATGCAGCGCGCCTTCGACGAGGTGGATGCGGCGCTGGCTGAAGGCGAGCTGGTCTGCATCTTCCCCGAGGGCGCCTTGACCAAGGACGGCGAAATCGCCGCCTTCAAGTCAGGGGTGGAGAAGATCCTGGCCCGGCGCCCGGTGCCGGTGGTGCCGATGGCGCTGAAGGGCATGTGGTCCAGCATGTGGAGCCGCCGCGATACCCGGCTGGGGCAGATGCGGGTGCCACGCCGCTTCCGCGCGCACATCGAGGTTGTCGCCGGGCCACCGGTGGATGGCGTCCATACCGATGCCCCACAGCTCGAAATCCTGGTCCGCAAGTTGCGTGGTGACGAAGCGTAAGTAGGGGACACCACTTTCCAGAAATAGGACAAGTGGCTAGGCTAGCGCCCTATGTGTCTGCCGGAGACCGCAGCACAGCCAAGGAGCAAGGGGATAAATGGACAACGCCACGCCATCACTGCCAGCCGTACCACCTGCGCCGCCTATCGCGCCGCAGCAGGTACACCACTACTACCATCCGCAGAAATCCGGCGGGATAGCAGCGTTGCTGGAGGTGTTGCCGGGGTTTTTCCAGGTTTTCGGTATTGGTCATCTGTACGCGGGCAACGTCGCCACCGGCCTGATCATCATGTTCGGCTACTGGGCAATTGCCTTCGTCAACTTCCTGCTGTGCTTTGTTTTCATCGGTTTCATCACGTGGCCCCTATGCTGGATTGCCACAATGATCATCTCGCCGTTGACTGCGGCGAATGCCTGCAAGTCACGCTGATTTTTCAAAAAGGAGTTTTACGTGAATACAAGCAGTCCCGCCGTATCCAACAACCTCGTCTGGGCAATTCTGTCCACCCTGTTCTGCTGCCTGCCGCTGGGCATCGTCTCCATCGTCCACGCTGCCAAGGTCAATGGCCTGCTGGCTGCTGGCGACATCGCTGGCGCCCGTGACGCCGCCGACAAGGCCAAGAAGTGGGCCATCTGGTCGGTACTGGGCTGGGTTGTGCTGGTGATCCTGTACGTGATCGTTTTCGTGGTGCTCGGTGTGGGCGGCGCGATGAGCGGCGCTTCCGGCTACTGATGAACCCAACAGGCCGGTCGGATCCGGCCGGCCTGTTGTCCTGATATGCAGTTCCCGCAACACCTGCTGCGCTATATGCCCCTGGCCGCGATTGCCAGCATCGGCGTGGGCGCGGCAGCGGTATTGAGCCGGATCGACCCGAATATTCCGGGCAATCCACTGCCATCCTGCCCGTTCTATGCGCTTACCGGTCTGTGGTGCCCGGGCTGTGGCAGCACCCGCTGCCTGCACGCACTGGTCCATCTGGACCTGCCGCAGGCAATGGCAATGAATCCGCTATTGATCGTGTCCATCGTGCCGGTGCTGGTGATGGCATTGCATGGCGCCGGACTATGGCCGGCACGGCTGCAATGGCTGGTGCGACTGTTCGCCCGACCAATCCCATGGCTGGTGGTGATCCTCTCGTACTGGCTGCTGCGCAACCTGCCCTGGTACCCGTTCAACCTGTTGGCGCCGGGCTGAAGGCCGGGCTCAAAAGCCACGCAATCACGTCGGCCGAGTAAACAGCACGCACCCGGGGCATTCGGCGGGCCGCCTGAAACATCAACAGATTCCTGCTTCCGGGGGACGCAGTGCTTACCCGGGCTACGGCCGCTCTTGGCTCAGCCCACCCAGCCGGCGATCACCAGCAGCGCCAACAAGGCCATCCACAGCAGCAACATGCGCCAGACCAGGCTCATCGCATCGCGCAGTTCCGGGTAGCGTTCGTCTGCCGGGACCTGCCCCGCCAGCCGCGCTTCTTCAGCCTCCTCGACCAGCTCGGCGCCAACGCTGGCGCGTGCGGCCTCGGCCAGAAAACCAAGTTGCAGCGCCCAGCGATTGCCCGCAGCGCGACGCCAGGCCGAAAACACCGTGTCGAAATTACCCACCAAGGCCATCGACAATGTCATCAGCTGCGCCACCGGCCACTCCAGCACCGCCAACAGCAAATCAGCGGCACGCCGCTCCTCAGTGGACAGCAACTGTGATTGCAGGCCTTGCGAGGACTGTGCCAGCAACCGGTACAACACCGCACCCAACGGCCCCAGCAACAGGAACCAGAACAGCGGTGCAAACCAGCGCCGCAGGGCATTGATCGCGGTCGCCTCGACCAGACCCGGCGCGTCCTCGCGCATGCTGCCGCCTGCCGCCTGCAGCCGGGATGCCGCCAGTGCTGCCGCCGGCTCGTCTTCGGCATCGATCACCGCCTCGACATCGCGATCCAGGTCGCGCGGGCCCCAGCACAAGGCCAGTACCGCAATGCCGAACAACAAGGCGGGCAGACCGAACAGACGCTCAGCCAGGGCCCATTGCAGTAAGCCGGTCAACAATACGCAGGGCGCGATCAGCAGCAACACAACGTAATGCGCGGCCGATTCGCCCAGCTGCGCACGCAACCAGCCCAGGCAACGCCCGAACCAGCGCCAATCCCGCAACGTCGCCAGCAGCGCGGGGGCCAGATGGCCGAGCACCAGTGCTGCGATTACCGCTACCAAGGTTGTGAACATGCGATCCCTCCGGCCTTTGATTGTAGGCCCTGCCAGCGCCAAACAACCCGGTGAACCGCTTGGCAGCTCACACTCACTGGCGCTGACTCTGGTACCACTGCTCGATCAGGGTGCGCGCAATCGACAGCCGCGGTGGCAGCAGGATGCCCAGGCCGTCGTCATTGTTCTCTCGCTGCAGCGCCGCGCCGACCTCCTCGACACTGAACCAGCGCGCGTCTTCCAGCTCACCATCCACGGTCGGCACGTCATCGTGCGCGCTGGCACGGAAACCCACCATCAAGGCGCCCGGGAACGGCCACGGCTGGGTGCCCTGGTACTGCGCCTGGATCACCCGCACCCGCGCTTCCTCGAATACTTCACGCGCCACGGTCTGCTCGAAGGTTTCACCGGGCTCGACAAACCCGGCCAGCACCGAATAGCGGCGCGCGACCCAGCTGCTCTGCCGGCCCAGCAACAGGCGGCCATTGTTTTCGACCGCGACAATCACCGCCGGGTCTACGCGTGGGTAGTGCTCGGTGCGGCATTGGTCGCAATGGCCAATGAAACCGAAGCGACCAAAGCGCACCGGCGAGCCACAGACACCACAGAATCGATTGCGCGAATGCCAGTACGACATCCCGCGTGCATAGCAGAACACGTCGGCCACCTCGGCCGGCCAGGTCACTGCGGCCTGGCGCAGGTCCATGCGCTGCGGTGCCTGCACACTCAGCGTTGCCGCCTCGGCGACAAACCAGGCGCAGCCTTCACGCAGTCCAAGGAAGATCGCCGTGCCCGGGCCACCGCCCAGATCGGTGCCACTGAACAAGGCCGGCTGCCGGTCATCATCGGCAAACGCGGTGCCATCAACGTCCAGCACCAATACCTGCGCCGTCGGCCATAAAGCGGCCAATGCATCGGCATCAGCACGCAGCGCATCGGCACGGTCCAAGGGCGCACCAACAAAGGCGTGCCCGACAAAACGGGATTCAGAATTCAGCATCCGTCAGAGCCTGACGACAAAGCACAGCAAGCGCAACCAGCCGCGGTACGGCCAGAACGGCTTAGACAGAGAAGCTGCTACCGCAGCCGCAGGTGGTGCGGGCGTTGGGGTTGCGGATCACGAACTGTGCACCGGTCAGGCTTTCGCTGTAATCCACCTCGGCGCCCATCAGATACTGCAGGCTCAGCGGATCGACCAGCAGGGTCACGCCTTCGGTGACCACCGCCAGATCGTCTTCGGCACGGTTTTCATCGAACTCGAAACCGTACTGGAAGCCGGAACAGCCGCCGCCCTGGATATAGACACGCAAGGCGAGCGCAGCGTTGCCCTCGTCCTGGATCAGCTCACGCACCTTGGAGGCAGCCGCCGGAGTGAAATTCAGCGGGCGATCCAAGGACTGGTAATCAGGCGCCGGCTGCACGCCGGGCAAGGAAACTAAGGTGCTCATGGCGCTCAGGATGGGGGCGGCAAGCCCCTGTTTCAAGCCGTCGTGGCTTCAGCTTTCTTCGACTTCTCGGCGGTTTTGGCTTCCGGCGCCGGCAGTGCGGCCATCGCTGCGGTGTGCAGCAGGCGGCCGTTGAGCTGCGCACCGGCGCTCATTTCCACCACCGTGTAATGCACGTTGCCGGTGACACGGGCGCTGGGGCTCAGCTCGATCCGCTCGCTGGCATGGACATCGCCTTCCATGCTGCCACTGAGCACTACCACGGCGGCGCGGACTTCGCCTTCAATGCGGCCCTGTTCAGCCAAGGTCAGCATCGCCTTGGCGCCTTCCTCAGCAATTACCTTGCCGATGATGCAGCCTTCCACATACAGGCTGCCGCTGAAAACCACGTCGCCGCGGATTTCCACCTGGGAGCCAATCAAGGCGTCTACGGCCAGGTCGGTGTCGTGCTTGGACTTGCTTTTGAACATGTTTATTCCCCTCTGCCGTTGCCAGCGAGTTTCCAATCGAATGTCTGGTTGGAGCCCCCCCCGGATCCGGACAGGGAGACTCGCACACGTTGCGGTGTGAAATCCCGGGGCAGCATCACGCTACCGTCCAGTTGTTGGAAATAACGGAAGGAATAATCCTGCCCCGGTGCGCCTTTGCGCTGATGTAGGTCATCCCAGCTGACGGTCGTCAGCTTTCCGTCCTTCACACCCTCAACCGAGAACCGCATCTGGCCCTGACTGATCGCACCGCGATTGAGATTCTGGGTCAACACCACGCTGTAATGCCAGGTGCCGGCCGCTTCCGGGGTGAACTCCACCGAATGGGTGTTCAGTCCCTTGCGCTGGCTGGTGGAACCGACCAGACGTTCATAGAAGGCAACGTCGGCACGCAGGCCGGCAATCTCTTCGTCGCGCTCGCCCAGCGAGGTCTGCACTTCGCTGTTGGCGGCGCGGCTGATCTTGTCCGATGCCTCCAGCGTGGCCTGGCGCTGGCGCAGTTCTTCCAGCTGGCTGCGCTGCTGTCCTACCAAGGCCTCGCTCTGGCGCAGCTTCTCGCGCATGCCGCCAGCATCGGGCGAGGCGTAGCGCGCCGCCAGCCAGCCAACCAGTAGCAGCGACAGCAGCCACGCTGCCGCCAGAACAGCAATCGGCACCCAGCCTGGGCGCGGGGCCGCGCCACCACGCGGGGTGATCTGGAAACGTGAGGAAGGTCGGTTGGTCATGGCAGGCTCCAGTGCCCCCGGAAGGGCGACACCCGTGCTCGGTCTGAAACGACGGACCAGTGTAAACGACACTTATGTACATGCGCTTATTCGCTGACGGCTGGCAATCACCGCAGGCATGCTCGATAGTTGCGATCCTGCTCACAGTATCCGGCCGAATCACCTCCCATGACCGAAGCCCACGTATTCGTCATCGGCATCCTGCTGGCCTGGCTGGCCGGCATCCGTGTCTATCTGACCGTGTTCGGCGTCGGCATGGCCGGGCTGATGGGCTGGGTGGACCTGCCGCCGGCATTGCAGGCCACCGAATCCTGGTGGGTACTGGGCACTTCCGGCGCCTTGGCCGTGGCCGAGTTCTTTGCCGACAAGATACCCGGCGTGGATTCGATCTGGGATCTGCTGCAGACCCTGGCGCGGGTCCCGGCCGGCGCTTTCCTTGCCGCTGCCACCCTGTCACCCAATGGCGAGCTGAGTACCGGCGTATTGGCCGCAGGTGCCGGCATCGCGCTGACCAGCCACGGCCTCAAGGCCGGCACCCGTGCCCTGCTCAACACTTCGCCGGAACCGGCCAGCAACTGGATGGCCTCGTTTGCCGAAGACAGCGTAGTGATCGGCACCTTGGCGCTGGCATTGGCGCACCCGTGGCTGGCACTGATCTTCGTACTCAGCGCCAGCATCATTGGCGCCCTGACGGTATGGCTGGTGTGGCGCATGCTATGGCGCGGACTCAAACGCATGTTCGCCAGCACCGACACGCCAGCTTCGGCACTATCCAAGCCAGGTGACCACTCACTGCCCCCCGCCCCGTGAGCACATACTCTCCATCGATGGCCAGCAACGACACTCTTACCACCGCTAACCGCCCGCTACGCGCGGAAACCCCACCAGCCGATTACTGGCAGCGCTGGAGCGTGCGCAATGCGCCGCCCACCGAGGCCGTGCAGGCACAGCTCAAACCCAGCGCCGACGCAGCTGCGGCCGCCATGGCCAGCGATGTCGGCGATGACACGCCCTACCGCGTGCTGATCGTCGAAGACAACCGCTCGCAGGCACTGTTTGCGCAAAGCGTGCTGCACGGCGCCGGTATGCAGGCCTTCGTGCAGATGGACGTGGAAGGTGTGCAGCAGGCCATCAGTGAGCACCGCCCGGACCTGATCCTGATGGATCTGCACATGCCCGGGCTCGACGGCATGCGTCTGACTGCGATGATCCGCCAGCAGCCACACCAGCAGCTGCTTCCGATCGTGTTCCTGACCGGCGAAGCCGACCCTGACCGCCAGTTCGAAGTACTCGACTGCGGCGCCGACGATGTGCTGGTCAAACCGATCCGGCCGCGCCACCTGGTCGCCGCCGTCGCCAACCGCATCCGCCGCAACCGCATGCAGGCGCCGGGCAAGGCCGATGCCGGCCCGCTGATGAACAACCCCGAGACCGGCCTGCCGACCCGCCACAACGTGATGCAGCAGCTGCAGACCGCCATCGCCGAGCAACAATCGGCCGGCCTGATGTTCATCGAGATCGCCAGCGCGCTGGGCCTGCGCGAGCGCTATGGCTATGCCAGCTACGAGCGCTTGATGGTGCAGGCCGGGCAACGTCTGGCCGAGAACCTACGCCCGCACCAGCTGGCGCGCCTCAATGACAACAGCTTCCTGCTACTTACCCGCGGCATCGAGGAAGCGGCTGTACCGGCGTTGGCGCAACAGGTCCGCGATGGTCTGTCCGCGCAGCCCTTTGCACCACGCGAAGACGAATCCGTGTTCCTGCGCTGCGTGGTCGGCCACGCCAACCTGTCGCAGGATCTGCACGATGCCGACGCCGCGCTGGAAGCGGTGGAGCGCACCGCCCTGCAGGCGCGGCTGAGCAGCACCGGCATTGCCGCCTACGAGAGCAACGACGTCACCATCAACAACGAACACCTGGCCCTGCTGGATGGCCAGATCGAACTGGCCTACCAGCCGATCGTCGCGGTCGCCGGCGGCGACACCGCGCAGTACCAGCTGCTGCTGCGCCTGCGCCAGAGCAACGGCACCCTGCTGTCTGCCGGTCAGGTGATTCCCGCGGCCGAAGCGGCCGGGCGCATCGCCGACCTTGACCAACAGGTCGTCGAACACGCGCTGGGTCTGCTGCACCTGTACCAGTTCGCGCAGCCGCCGATGCGCTTGTTCGTCTCGCAGTCGCTGCGCTCGCTCTCGCGCAGCGCCTATGCCGAATGGCTGCTCACCGCACTGAAGGAACGCGAGGTCGCAGGCAACGGCCTGGTCATCGACGTGCGCCTGTCCGATGCACTGGTGCATGCGGTAAGCCTGCAGCAGTTCTGCGCGCAGCTGATGCCGGCCGGCGTGCAGTTCTGCCTGAGCCAGTTCGAGCCCGGCGACGAGGCCAATGCCTTGCTGAGCCAACTGCCACTGAGCTTCGTACGCATGGCCGCACGCTACGCCGAAAGCCATACCAACCAGAAGCTGCGTGACGAACTGCGCGCCACCATCGACCTTGCCCACCGCGCCAACCTGCAGATCATCGGCCAGCAGATCGAAGATCCGCAGGCTGCCGCCGCAATGTGGATGGGCGGTATCGACTTCATCCAGGGCAACGTGGTGCAACGCGCTGGCAGCGAGCTCAACTTCGACTTCCAGAACGCGGTGCTGTGAGCGCGGCTGCATCGGGCGCTGCGCGCGGTTGGGCACTGCTGGCAGCAGGCTGCGCCGCCGCTGCGTGCGCGGCCAGCTTCATTCCCGCCGTCCCTGCCGTCGCCGCCGCTGCCAGTGCTGGCGTCGCCGTGGTCGCCGCACTGCTGGCAGCCATTGGTGCCAGCCGCCAACAACGGCAGGCGCATGCCCTGCAACTGCAGCTCGAAGAACAGGTACTGGAAAACACCCGCCTGCAGGTTGCCGCACAGGACCACAGCACGCTGCAGGAAGCACTGCTGCAAGCCAAACAGGCCGCCGAAGCCGCCACCCTGGCCAAGGGCGAGTTCCTGGCCACGATGAGCCATGAAATCCGCACGCCCTTGAACGGCATCCTGCCGATGTTGGAACTGGTGGCACAAGGCCCGCTGAGCCTGGACCAGCGCAACATGCTCGATACCGCCACCGACAGTTCACGGCAGCTGTTCCGCATCGTCGACGACATCCTCGATTACTCCAAGCTGGAAGCGAACCGGCTGGAGCTGGAAATCACCACCTTCAACCTGCGCGAAACCCTGGACGGCATGTTGCGGCTGATGCAACGCGCAGCCGAGCACAAAGGTCTGCGCCTGTCGCTGCACATCGACCCAGCAGTGCGCCTGTCGGTACGCGGCGACCCGGTGCGCCTGCGGCAGATACTGGGCAACCTGTTGGTCAACGCGATCAAGTTCACTGAACTTGGCGAAATCAGCATCCATGTAAAGCGCCTGGGCGAAACCGCGGCGCAGCACCGCCTGCGCTTTGAAGTGCGCGACACCGGCATCGGCGTGGATGCAAGCCAGCAACAGCGACTGTTCAACGCCTTCACCCAGGCCGACGCGTCCACTACCCGCTTGTACGGCGGCACCGGGCTGGGGCTGGCCATCTGCAAGCGCATCGTCGACCTGATGCATGGCAGCATCGGCGTGCACTCCGAGCCCCTGCGTGGCTCCACGTTCTGGTTCGAAATTCCGCTATTGAAAGTCATCGGCGACCTGCATCAGCCCGATCACCTGCGCAAAATGCGCCAGGTGCTGCTGGTCACCCCCGAGCAGCGCCTGCGCCAACGGCTGCAGTTGATACTGCCGAACTGGGGCTACCAACCTGTTATCGCCAACAACCTGCAGGAAGCATTGGAACGCCTGCGCATGCCCACCGTGTCCGGCATCTTCCACGCCGTGATCGGCGACCTGGAACCCCTGCGCAACAGCGCCCCGGCCCTGCAGCGCGCGATCGAGCGCATGGATCAGAGCCGTCCACGCCTGCTGTGGTTGTACGGCGATGCACCGATCGCCGAAGGGCTGCGCGATGGTGCCACTTTGTTGCCGCGCCAACTGCCCGATACGCAGCTGCGCAATGCGCTGGCCGAACCGCTGCAGCTTGCTGCCAGCCCACCCCCCTCACTCCTGCCAAGCAACGCCTTTGCGGCTGCGATAACGCCTGTTGCGGCTACGTCCACTTCGACAGCGGCAGCAATTGCACCGGCAGGCTTCCCGGCAAGCGCGCAAAGCAAGCCGGTGACGGCGCCAGCCGCGGTCACCAGCAACGCCAACGCAGGCGCAGACCTGGCTGGCATGCTGGTGCTGTTGGTCGAGGACAATTCGGTCAACCTGATGGTCGCGCAGAAACTGCTGAAGGTCCTCGGCGCCAGCACCGAAGCGGCTGAGAACGGCGCCATCGCCCTCGACAAGATGCACGCCAAACGCTACGACGCGGTGCTGATGGACTGCCAGATGCCGGTACTGGACGGCTTTGCCGCCACCGGCCGCTGGCGCGAGCACGAAGCCAGCAGCGGCGCCAGCCAGCGGCTGCCGATCATCGCCATGACTGCCAACGCCATGGCTGGCGACCGCCAGCGCTGCCTGGACAGTGGCATGGACGAATACCTGTCCAAACCCATCTCCCGCGCACAACTCCTGAACTGCCTGCTGGCCTTCAAGCCAGCATCCACCGCAACTGCCGATCCGGTTACCAGCATGCCCAGCCCCGACCTCTCCGCCAACGCACTGGCCGCCGCCTCCACCGCCCATACCGATGGCATCACCGCCTCGATACTGGAGCGCAGCGTGCTGGACGAACTGTTCGAGATTGCTGGTGACGAGATCAACGCCATCATCGACGTGTTCCTGGACGAGACCCCGCAACTGGTGCGGCATCTGCAGGAAGCAGCAGTGATGCCCGACCTGAAGCGACTGGGCGAGCTGGCGCACAGCATGAAGTCTTCAAGTGCCAATGTCGGCGTACTGGCCCTGTCCGAAGCCGCGCGCCGGCTTGAGCACGGCGCGCGCAGCGGCACGCTGGAGCGGCCCACCGTGATGGTGGCGCTGATCGTGGCGGAGTTTTCGCGCGCGCGCATGGCGCTGGCCGGCTATCAGGCCGAACAGCGCGCGCAAGCGCAGGAGTGATCCCGCTGCAGCGGGATCAGTCTTCCAGCTTGGTGAGCAGGTAGTTCGGCTCGCCAATCCGCTCGATCAGATCAAGCTGGGTCTCCAGCCAGTCGATGTGCTCTTCCTCGGAATCGAGGATCTTCACGAACAGCTCGCGGCTGACGTAATCACTGATCGATTCGGCATAGGCGACTGCATCGCGCAGCACCAGCGCCGCCTCATTCTCCAGCGCCAGATCGCACTTGAGAATCTCGGTGGGGTTTTCGCCGATGCGCAGCTTGCCCAGCGCCTGGAAGTTGGGCAAACCTTCGAGGAACAGAATGCGATCAGAGAGCACGTCGGCGTGCTTCATCTCGTCGATCGATTCCTTGTATTCGTGTTCGGCCAGCTCGTTCAAGCCCCAGTTCTTCAGCATCTTGGCGTGCAGGAAGTACTGGTTGATGGCGGTCAACTCGTTGTAGAGGACCTTGTTGAGAAATTCGATGACCTTGGCGTCGCCTTTCATGGCGCTGACTCCGACTAGAGGAACGAGCGCACTTTACCGGTTGCCGGCAGACAATGAAGGAACGCGAATCGTGATCATTAGCCACCGCCGTTGGCGGTGGCGACGAAGCCTGTTCAGGCCGCCCGCAGCAGCGGCAAGGGCAGCTCGCGGGTGGCGCGCGCCTGCTCCAGCAGGCCGGCCGCCATGTCCAGGCAGGAACCGCAGTTGGAGCCGCAACCGGTGCGCATGGTCAGCTCAGACACCGTGTCGCAGCCAGCAAGCGCGGCTTCACGGATCTGGTGATCGGTAACTCCATTGCAGATGCAAACGTACACGGCTTGACGCCCCAGAACCCGGCACCTATCGGCCGTGCCAGCATTCAATCGCAAATGCGAATGGTTGTCAATTTCGTACGTTAATCATTATTAATCTTCTTGCCGCGCCAAACCCCTGGACGCCGCGGGCGCTTGCGCGGGCGCTCATGGCCTGCGCTGCTACCCGGCATCCAGGCCTCCTGGGCGGACGCAGGCATCGCCTGCACCCCCTGGCCTGCGATGCCCCGCGCCAGAGGCGCCAGATGACGCAGCGCGCGTGCGTAAACGCCACGCTTGAAGATCACCACGTGCTCCACCGGATACCAGAAGTCGACCCAACGCCAGTGATCGAACTCCGGTGTGTCGGTTTCATCCAGCCGCACATGCGCCTCGTCGCCGGTCAGGCGTAGCAGGAACCAGACCTGCTTCTGACCAATGCAGACCTGCTTCTCGGTGTGGCGTATGGCCCGCGGAGGCAGCCGGTAGCGAAGCCAACCGGGGGTCGCCCCCAGGACTTCAACGTGTTCAGGCAGCAGGCCGGTTTCTTCCTGCAATTCGCGATACATGGCCTCGACCGGGGTTTCATCGGTATTCATGCCACCCTGCGGGAACTGCCAGCCATCCCGGCGCACACGTCGTGCCCAGAAAACCTGCCCGTCTTCCCGCATCAGCACTATGCCGACGTTCGGTCGATAGCCGTCCGGATCGATCACGATGCGGACTCCTAAAATTTCTACTGCCGGGGACTCTGCCATGGCTGCTGTCATGCCACAAGCACAGAAAAACCTGTTGACAAAACCTCACGACACCACCAGAATTACCGGCTCCCAAGGCTATGTAGCTCAGCCGGTTAGAGCACAGCACTCATAATGCTGGGGTCGGTGGTTCGAGTCCACCTATAGCCACCATGGGACGCAGGTTAGACCTGCACTACAGCCCCGTCGCCAAGCGGTAAGGCATCTGACTCTGACTCAGACATTCGGAGGTTCGAATCCTTCCGGGGCTGCCAAATATAAAAGGCCTGATCGAAAGATCAGGCCTTTTTCTATTCCAGACCATCACACCCAGACCACCCAGCAGGCCGGGTGTGCGATAATCTTCACGCACCATAGCCCCGTCGCCAAGCGGTAAGGCATCTGACTCTGACTCAGACATTCGGAGGTTCGAATCCTTCCGGGGCTGCCATTTATAAAAAGGCCAGATCGAAAGATCTGGTCTTTTTTTATGCCTGGCATTCCAGGTTCTGGATGAGCAGGAGCAGAAGCTCAAGAGCCAAAGCCCCCCCCTGCCCTAGGCGCAAGGAAGGAGGGGTAACGGCGCCACACCCTAGATCTGAACGCGCACAGCAGACAATCCCCTCCCTTGCGCGCAGCGCAGGGGAGGACTGGGGAGGGGGGCCTCGGCTCTGGCTCTGGCCCTGGCCGCGTGCCGTCATTCCCGCGCAGGCGGGAATCGCTCTTCGACTCTTAGGCCTTTAGACCTCCAGCCCTCCAGCCCTCCAGCACCTCCTCCGACACAACCGGAGACACAACCGGAGACAAACGCAGGAGCCAGAGCGATTCCCGCCTGCGCGGGAATGACGGCATACATCTGAAGCAAATGCCAAGAACAAAGAACCAAGCAAATGCCAATGCAAAAGCCCAAAGGCAAAGACAAAAGCAAGAGCAAAGGCAAAGCCAACAACCAAGCACCTGCCCCCCAATCCCAGAAACGACAAAAGCCCGGCCGAAGCCGGGCTTTTGCTTTCCCAGTGGGATTCCGAAGAACCCCACCCCGAAGCGATTAACGCTTGGAGAACTGGGTGGCGCGACGTGCCTTGTGCAGGCCGACCTTCTTACGCTCGACTTCACGGGCGTCACGGGTCATGAAGCCAGCCTTGCGCAGCTCGGACTTCAGGGTTTCGTCGTACTCGACCAGCGCACGGGCGATGCCCAGACGGATCGCACCGGCCTGGCCGGTGGTGCCGCCGCCGGCAGCAGTGACAAGAATGTCAAAGCTTTCGGTGTTCTGGGTCAGTTCCAGCGGCTGACGCACGATCATGCGTGCAGTCTCACGGCCAAAGAACTCGTCCAGCGGACGGCCATTGACGGTGATGTTGCCAGTGCCCTTGCGCAGGAACACGCGAGCGGTGGAGGACTTGCGGCGGCCAGTGCCGTAGTTTTGAGTGATAGCCATGATTAGATATCCAGAACCTGCGGCTGCTGTGCTGCGTGCGGATGCTCAGTGCCTGCATAGACCTTGAGCTTGCGGTACATCTGACGACCCAGCGGGCCCTTCGGCAGCATGCCCTTCACAGCGGTCTCGATGACGCGCTCCGGGTGACGCTCAAGCGCCTGCTCCAGGGACTCGGTCTTCAGGTTACCGATGTAACCGGTGAAGCGATGGTACTTCTTGTCCTTCAGCTTCTTGCCGGTAACAGTGATCTTGTCGGCATTGATGACGACCAGGTAATCACCGGTGTCAACGTGCGGGGTGTAAACCGGCTTGTGCTTGCCACGCAGGCGGCGAGCCAGCTCGGTGGAGAGACGGCCCAGCGTCTTGCCGGCGGCGTCAACGAGGTACCAGTCGCGCTGGACGGTCTCGTTCTTTGCAGTGAAAGTGCTCATAAAGAACTCAGGTAGGTCGGGCTGATTTCGGCGAGATGAACCACCGGAACTTTGCCACGCGTTGTGAAGGTGAAACAGAAGAGGCGGGATTGTACTGGCCACACGCCACCGGCGCAACCCGACGCCTGAACGGGCACCCCGCCCCGGCCTTGGCAGGCTGCGGGCCAGCAGCGAGAATCGGACCTACCCCACTGCACTGCCCCGCCATGATCACCGCCCGCGTACACACGCCACTGGACCACCTGTTGACCGAAGCCCAGCGCGCACTGGATACGGTGTTTGGCAATCCGCCGGCAGCCCGCCCCAATCCGGCCGGCGACACCCCCGAGGTGGTACTGGAACCAGCCGAGGTCCGCCACGCGGCCGGGCTGATGCGTATCAACCACGTCGGCGAGGTCTGCGCGCAAGGACTGTATTTCGGCCAGGCAGCGGTCGCCCGCGACCCGGCCACGCGTACACACCTGCTGGAAGCCGCACAGGAAGAGACCGACCACCTGAGCTGGTGCGCCGATCGCCTGCGCGAACTGGACAGCCGCCCCAGCCTGTTCAACCCGCTGTGGTATGCCGGCAGCTACACCATCGGCACCCTGGCCGGCCTGCGCGGTGACGGCTGGAACCTGGGCTTTGTGGTGGAAACCGAGCGTCAGGTGGAAGCACATCTGGACGAGCACCTGCACACCCTGCCGCCGGCCGACCAGCGCAGCCGCGAGATCCTCAAGGTCATGAAGCTCGATGAAGCCCGCCACGCCGAGCACGCCGAACATGCCGGCGCGCGCAAGCTGCCGTTCCCGATCCCGTCGGTAATGGCATTGGCGTCCAAGGCTATGAAGGCCGTGGCCTACAGGATTTAACGCCCCACATGTAGAGCCGAGTCATGCTCGGCTGGGGCCTTACCGGTAGCGCTTCACCTGTAGTGGGGGGGGGGGGGGGGGGGGGGGGGGGGGGGGGGGGGGGCGGGGGGGGGGGGGGGGGGGCGGGCGGGGGGGGG
Source organism: Stenotrophomonas sp. STEN030 (assembly GCF_056759995.1). Classification (NCBI taxonomy): domain Bacteria; kingdom Pseudomonadati; phylum Pseudomonadota; class Gammaproteobacteria; order Lysobacterales; family Lysobacteraceae; genus Stenotrophomonas; species Stenotrophomonas sp. STEN030. The sequence continues at coordinate 23,196 of NZ_JBRREB010000062.1, forward strand.
GGGGGGGG
>NZ_JBRREB010000063.1:0-23025 GCF_056759995.1 Stenotrophomonas sp. STEN030
CGGCTCGTCTGTCGGCTGGTACCCGCAGATATCATGTTGACGGTCCCTCCACCCTAGCTCTTACATACCTCGTAGGAGCCGGGAGGAACATACAAGCCATGCTCGGCTGGGCATTACCGGGAAAGCCTCTGCCGAGCATGGCTCGGCACTACATGTACGGAGTGCTGGGAAAGCCTCTGCCGAGCATGGCTCGGCACTACATGTACGGAGTGCTGGGAAAGCCTCTGCCGAGCATGGCTCGGCACTACATGCGCGGAGTGCTGGGGGGTTCACCCCCGTTATCACGGACACTTACGAGAAGGCCGACCGAGGCCTTGAGGAGTGTTCATGTCGAAGCGAAGGAAGTTCAGTGCAGAGTTCAAGCGTGGCGCAGTTGAACAGGCAAACCATCCCGGCGTCAGTTGCGCCCAAGTAGCACGGGAATTGGGGATTCGGGACACACTGTTGACCCGCTGGAGGCGTGAGGCCCAGAGCCAGGGCCCAGTGGCCTTTGTGGGTACGGGCACGCCCCGGGACGAGGAACTGGCCCAGCTCAAACGAGAGCTGGCACGGGTGAAGAAGGAACGGGATTTTTTGCGAGAAGCGGCCACGTTCTTTGCCAAGGGATCATCCTGAGGTATCAGGTGATCGAACGTTGCCGCGATGCGTTCCCGGTTCGACTGATGTGTCGGTGCCTGCGGGTATCGGCCAGCGGCTATTACGACTGGAGCAAGCGCCTGGCCAGCCCCCGTCAGCTCGACAACGAGCGCTTGCTCGGGCGCATCCGTGAACTGCACGAGGACAGTCGTGGCGTGTTGGGTGCAGGCCGGATGCGGGAAGACCTGGTTGATGATGGGGAATCCGTCAGTCTTAATCGCGTGGCTCGATTGATGGCGGGCGATGGCTTGCAGGGCTGGCCGCGGCCCAAGCGTCGCGGCCAGCGTAGCCGGTCTGCGCTGACGCCCCCGGGCGTGCGTAACTGGTTGGAGAGGGACTTCACTGCGCTGGAGCCAGAAACTAAGTGGGTCACCGACATCACCGAGATCAAGACGCAACAGGGCAAGCTGTATCTGTGTGTAGTCGTGGACTTGTTTGACCAGCGTGTCGTGGGCTGGTCGATGCATCACCGACAAGACCGGCAGATGGTGATTCGAGCGGTGCAGATGGCTGTCTGGCAGCGCCAGGGCCGCCATCTGGTAATCCTACATTCCGATCGTGGCAGTCAATTTCGAAGTGGCGATTATCAGAGCTACCTGAAAGCCAATGCGCTGGTGTGCTCGATGAGCGCGGTCGGACATTGCGGCGACAACGCTGCATGCGAAGGTTTCTTTGGCATGCTCAAGCGCGAGCGGATTTACCGAATGAGCTACCCAACACTCGATGCGGCAAAAGCCGATGTGTTTGAATACATTGAGCGGTTCCACAACCGCCGGATGCGACGGAGGACCGCTAAGCGCGATCTGAAGTTCTCAACCCTTTCACAACCGTCCGTGATTTCGGGGTAGAACCCGGGAAAGCCCCTGCCGAGCATGGCTCGGCACTACGCGGGGCTTAGTCCTTGGTGACGCGATTGATCTCGGCCAGACTGGTAGTGCCCTGCGCCGCCTTCAGCAACGCCGACTGACGCAAGTCATTGATCCCGATCTTCTGCGCGGCGGCAGCAATATCCATTGCATTGCCGCCCTCCAGAACGATTGCCGCAATGTCGTCAGTCATCGGCATCACCTGGTAGATACCAGTACGGCCCTTGTAGCCTTCGGTGCACTCATCACAGCCCACCGCTTCGAACAACTGCACGCCCTTGGCGACCTGCTCGCCGGTATAGCCTTCAGCGAGCAGCGCATTTTCTGGCAACTGCTGCGGACGCTTGCAGTTGCTGCACAGCCGACGCGCCAGACGCTGCGCAATAACCAGCGTCACCGACGAGGTGATGTTGTAAGGCGCGATACCCATGTTCATCAGACGCGCGATGGTCTGAGGCGCATCATTGGTATGCAGCGTGGACAGCACCATATGGCCTGTCTGCGCGGCCTTGATCGCGATTTCAGCGGTCTCAAGGTCACGGATTTCGCCGACCATGATGATGTCCGGATCCTGTCGCAGGAACGAACGCAGCGCCACCGCAAAAGTCATGCCGCGCTTGTTGTTCTGCTGCACCTGGTTGACGCCAGGCAGACGGATTTCCACCGGATCCTCGGCGGTAGAGATATTGCGGGTATCGTCATTGAGGATGCCCAGCGCGGTATACAGCGACACCGTCTTGCCTGAACCAGTCGGGCCAGTGACCAGCACCATTCCGTAGGGCTTGTGGATCGCCTCCAGGAACAATTTCTGCTGGTCTGGCTCGTAGCCAAGTTTGTCGATACCCAATTTTGCCGCGCTGGCGTCAAGGATACGCAACACGATCTTTTCGCCGAACAAGGTCGGCAAGGTACTGACGCGGAAGTCGATCTGTTTGGTCTTGGACAGGTTGAGCTTGATGCGACCATCCTGCGGCACGCGCTTTTCGGCGATGTCCAACTGCGACATGACCTTGAGGCGCGCGGCGATACGCTGATTCAGCTTGACCGGCGCCTTGGCCACCGTCTTGAGCAGGCCATCGATACGGAAACGAACCCGGTAATCATCCTCGTAGGGCTCGAAGTGGATATCCGACGCGCCCTTGCGGATCGCATCCACCAAGGCTTTGTTGACGAATTTGACGACAGGCGTGTCGTCGCCCTTTGCATCGACGCCGGTATCACCACCGCTCCCCATGTCCTCATCGCCGGCAGCGACGTCCAAGTCGCCCATGCCTTCATCGTCACCACCAAGACCGTCACCCAGCGACTCGTTGCTGGCCAACCAAAGAGCCAAGGTCCGGCGGATCTGCTCCTCATCAACCAGGATAGGCTCGACCACCAGGTTGGTCTGGAACTTGATCTCATCCAGCTGCTGGGTCGGATTGCTGGTGCCAACGAACAACTTGCCGCCGCGTTTGAACAGCGGCAACACATGGTGCTTGCGCAGCAATTCCTCACTGACCAGTTTCATCGCGCTCTGGTTGGTATCGAACACCGACACATCCAGCAACGGCATGCCGAATTCCATGGCGTTGGCTGCCGCCATATGCGCCGCGCTCACCAGCTTCTTGTCGGCCAACCACTGCGCCAACGGCACCTTGGCATCCCCTGCCTGGGCCATGGCGGTGCGGGCCACGGCCTCCTCCAAGGCACCGTCCTGAACCAATCGGCGGGCAATGCCGGTGATTCCGACCAAGTTTGCGGTGGCAACGTTCATAGAGGCTTCCCCTGAAAACAGGCTCCCAGATTACCTCAAGCCTCCATAAACCGGCAGTACGTCCGCACCAAGACGACCAACCCGGCTACTATGCCAGCGGGGAGAACTACAGGTAATCAAACGTGTGTGAATTAAGCATCATCCTGCCTGCAAAGAACGAGGCCGAGGGGCTGAAACGGACACTGCCTGCCTTAAGGGCTGCGTATCCGGCTGCCGAGATCATCGTTGTCGATGACGGTTCAACCGACCAGACCGCGACAATCGCAGGGGAACACGGCGCCAACGTGCTGAGCAGTCCGTATTCCATGGGCAATGGCGCGGCAATCAAACGCGGCGCCCGCGCCGCCAACGGGCAGATTCTGGTGTTCATGGACGCCGATGGCCAGCATAGCGCCAGCCATATCGCGCAACTGCTGGCCAAGCTGGAAGACGGCTATGACATGGTGGTCGGTGCCCGCGACAGCAGCGGCCAGGCTAGCCGTCACCGCGGCTTGGCCAATGCGTTCTATAACAAGCTGGCCAGCCATATGACCGGCCACAAGATCGACGACCTTACCTCGGGCTTCCGTGCGGTTCGGGCGGACAAGTTCCGCGAGTTCCTGCACCTGCTGCCGAACGGCTTCAGCTATCCGACCACCAGCACGATGGCGTTCTTCCGCAGCGCCTATCCGGTGGCTTATGTACCGATCCCGGTAGCCAAGCGGGTGGGCAACGGCAGTCATATCCGGCCGATCAAGGACGGCATCCGGTTCCTGCTGATCATTTTCAAGATTGCGACGCTTTACTCGCCGATGAAGTTGTTTGGGCCGATTGCTGCGGCGTTTTTCCTCACCGGGCTGGGATATTACGGCTACACATTCTCGACCATGCATCGCTTCACCAACATGACAACTTTACTGTTCAGCGCAGCTGTAATCATATTCTTGATCGGCCTGATCTCTGAGCAGATCACCAACCTGACTTACCGGCGTGATTCCTGAAACTACACCTGCACGCATCCTGTTGGTCACCCGCAACCTGCCTCCCCTTGTGGGTGGTATGGAACGCCTGAACTGGCATATTGGCGACGAGCTATCGAAACATGCCGACGTATGGATAATAGGACCTAAAGGGGCTTCGATCCAAAGCCCTCAGGGGGTGAAAATAACCGAGGTCCCACTGCGTCCGCTGTGGTTGTTTCTCTTGGCATCAGCATGGCAAGCAATACGTATCGCACATAAATGGCGACCAAACGTTGTCCTAGCAGGAAGTGGTTTAACCGCACCAGCCGCACTGGCGGCAGCTCGCACGACAAACGCGCGGGCCAGCGTTTATCTTCACGGACTGGATGCTGCGGTACGTCATCATATATATCGAGCCATCTGGAATCCCGCCATTCGCAGAATGGATACCGTGATAGCAAATAGCCACCCCACAGCCGAGCTGGCCCGTAATTTAGGGGTAAAAGACTCCGACATACGCATCGTACATCCTGGCGTGCAAATGCCGACATCGCCGCAGTCCACAGATGCACTACAGAATTTCCGTGAACATCATGGACTGGGCAGAGGACGTTTACTTCTCTCAATAGGGCGCCTAACCACCCGCAAAGGACTTCGCGAGTTCGTGCAACACGCCCTTCCCGGAATTATCAGCAACGCGCCTGATGTAACGCTGGTCGTCATTGGAGATGCGCCAACTCATTCCTTGCACGCAGGCATACAGACCAGAGCCAGCATTCAAACAGCCGCCGACGCAGCCGGAATCGGCCAGCACATTCGCTTCCTCGGCGTCATCACCGACCCTTCTGAACTGGCTTGCGCTTACGAGAGCGCCACCCTACATGTCTTCCCGGTACGAAGCATTCCAGCTGATCCCGAGGGCTTCGGCATGGTGGCCATTGAAGCCGCCGCACACGGTCTACCCACTGCAGCATTTGCAACCGGCGGAGTGGTAGATGCCGTCAATATAGGCCAGTCTGGATCGCTAGCACCACCCGGCGACTATAGTGCGCTGCGCGATGAAATAATTAAGATGTTGACACAAAAGAAAGATGACTTGAAAGATGAATGCCAGTCATTCGCGAAAGATTTTGCCTGGCCGATTTTCGGAAGCAAGCTACTTGACGCCACGGGTGCATTAGTTCGAAATGCACCAAAAAAAAGCAGGGGCGACCATGATTAGAAAGGCCCATGCGACCACCGACATGATCTCCAGAGAATTAAAAGCAAGAAAAATAGAAGCGCTATTGAACCTAGACTCATCCTCTGGCCCCCTCCGCATACTGGAGATCGGCACAGGATCCGGCGGCATTGCCCACTACTTTGCAACCCATTCAAGTCTTGAATGCGTGGTAACGGCAGTTGATGTAGAAGACAACAGACAGGTACATGACGGCTACGAGTACGCATTGGTGCATGGCGTCGAATTACCCTTCGGCGACGCTCAATTTGATGTCGTCATCAGTAACCACGTTATTGAACATGTTGGCGGATACGGTAGCCAATTAAAACATCTCAAGGAAATAGCGCGCGTACTCAGCGCACGCGGAACCGGGTATTTGGCCGTGCCGAATCGCTGGATGCTGATCGAGCCTCACTATGCACTGCCCTTTCTCAGCTGGCTACCCAAACGCGCCGCCGACCGCTACCTCGCGCTGTCCGGACGCGGCGAAGAATATGATTGCACGCCACTTCAAAATCATGAACTACACGCTCTTCTGCGCAGAGCAGGGCTTCATTTCCAGCACCGAGAATTCGACGCACTGCAAGCCATCAATGCGATTGAGCCGGCGAACAAAATGGCTAGGTTGGCTTCACAACTGCCTCAACGCCTATTCAGAGTTTTCACGCCGTTCCTGCCAACCTTCATCTGCACACTGAATCATCGGAGCTCCAACCATGGCGGCCACTAAACCTGCCGTATGGTTTCTGGCTATCCAAGCCGGAACCGGCGCTGATGTGTTCACCGAACGCTTATCTGCTGCGCTTAACTCTATTGGCATTCAAAGCAGGGTTACTTGGCTGCCACATCGCGCCGAGTATCTCCCATGGTTAACCCCCCCCCCAACCTCCGTCGTGGGCTAACATCGCTCATATCAACACTTGGCTGCATCGGCGCTTCATCCCCGCACAGCTTCCGGTTGTAGCCACGATGCATCACGTCGTACACGATCCGCACTTCGCGCCATTCAAACGCCTATCACAATCGCTCTATCATCGTTCTTGGATAAAAAAAATCGAAAAACACGTCGTTGCACGTGCAGATCGAATCAGCTGTGTCAGCCAATACACGGCAAATCAGCTATCCAGCTGCTTCGGCAAGACGGAAGCTACTGTAATCCATAATGGCCTAGATCTATCACTCTTCCAGCCAGCATCCAGCCGCGAACCATCCAGCACCTTTCGGCTTGTCTACGTAGGTTCATGGTCGAGAAGAAAAGGCAGTGACCTGCTCCCCACCATCATGGAGAGACTCGGTACAGGCTTCGAGTTGCGTTATACAGGACCGCCACGCCCAATGCCCGCGAACTGCATTGCACTCGGCAAGCTTGACACTACAGCGCTGGTAGAACTCTACAACAACAGCGACGCCCTCCTTTTCCCAAGCCGCCTCGAAGGCTTTGGTCAAGTTGCCGCCGAAGCAATGGCCTGCGGACTTCCTGTCGTTGCAGGAAAGAATTCTGCACTCCCAGAAGTTGTCATGCATCAGCGCACAGGCCTGCTAGTTGAACACGACAGCCCACAAGGATACGCCGATGCGATTCGGGAACTCAGCTCCAACAAGGGTCGCTGGCTAGAAATGTCCTTAGCGGCAAGAAAGCATGCAGAAGCCAATTTTGACATTGAAGAAATGGCCGAGTCGTATGCAAAAATCTATTGCCGACTGATCGAACAAGAGTAAATTTACGCCGAATAACCACGCCCGCCCTTTTCCGATGGACAAAGAATGGAGAATCTGAGGCGCGCCAGCACCACATCGAAGGTGCCACCACATCGATCAATTCACCCAAGAGCGGATATTACGCACGAATTAGCAGTCGCATCCGTCTCAAAAAAATAATTGATGAAATCTGCAAAATGAATGCCATCGAAAGAATCGATGGCACTATTGAAACGATGCACGAAACACGTCGAATTGACGCAGATGGCGCTTAATACACACCCAACCTTCATTTAATCCCGGTTCGCGCAACGCGGCTTTGGCCCATTAACGAAAGAGTGGCAGGCCCATAAATACCACACGAAATGTCGTCATAAGATGATAAGTCGCTAATTCTCACCCCACCCATTTCTGCACTCTATCGAGTTTCTTCATTATTCCCACCATCAACCAACAACCTTTCAAACAAGTTCACTCTCAGTGCGTCCATAAAACCCGCTCTTCAAGCAGGGAAAACACCCAAGGCGAAACTCATATCAAACATCCACGCCTATGAATAGCGATTAGCTATAGCGCTAGCCTCACTTTGCTTCTTCGCAAGCAGGAATGCGCTTTCGAAATTCCCGCGATCCTCGGTATCAAGAAACACCTCAACTTCGACAAAGCCATTTTCCCGCAGTAGACGCAGCAACGCGACTAACGGGTAGACATGGAGCTGCATAGGTTGTTCGAATACCGGGCGCTTTCGAAAAATATTTCTCAACCAGTTCAATGGCTTAAATACGTAACGAAGGCGAACGATCGCCCTCAACCAAGGGTTCGCATTGCACGATGTATAGACCTGGAAACCGACGTATCCCCCCTCACAGATACGACCTGCCATTTCCCTGATAAGGCGCATGCCGCGCGCCATTGGAATGTGCTGCAGCACCAGATATGAGTGAAAAAAATCCACTCGCTCAGGAACTTTCGATAGTGAATCGTCAGAAAGTACGGGACTTAGATTGGTGACGCCATAGCTCTTACAATTCCGCTCTACCTCCATCAACATCGAAGGAGACACATCAACCGCGATGACCTGATCACTGGTGCGCGCCAACGGAATTGCCAAGCGACCTACACCGCACCCCAAGTCAACTGTTACACCAGGACGCCACGCCCGGCCTTCACGGCGCTCTATAGCTCCAAACAAAGCTCGTACATGAGCCACACCGGATTCAAAAAATTCGGCGCGGGTAGCGTCATCAAGATTCCCCTCACCGAATTGCGGCAAGCTGAGCACTCCAAAGTACGGAGAATTTGCCCCCCAACGCTCCCAGTCACGATCTGTCCCCATTGTCGACCTCACCTTTCGCTTCAAAAATCTGAATCGCATTAGTCTCGCGTTGCGTCAGGAGAAGCTTGATCACCAGAACGCTACTGATCAATGCCATCCCCCACTCAGAAAATGCCAACGCAACGACCATCCCCATCGTACCCATATACCATGGCAAAACGACCCCCGCGCAGATTAGAGTTGCGATCCCAAAAAGCTCTGCACCCACTCGCATCCAGGGCCGCCCAAGCGCTACTAGTACGCTGCCCGATACCAGCCGCAGAGCGACCCCAGGTATAACCAGGCACATACTCCTGAGCACGTCACCGATACCAGAATAGGGAGCGCCCAAAAGAATATCGAGCCAGCCGGCACCGACCCAGAGCAAAACACCCAACACTGCACTGTACAGCACCGCAATCATCGCCATCAGCGCTACGAGCCGCCAGAGTACTGGACCGACAGATTCTTTAAATAGTCGTGGCAACGCAGAAACCACCATCGCCATTACGGGCAACACACCGGCAGCCATGATCCTCGCAGCAGCGGCGTAGAGACCAGCGTCATAAGCAGTAAGCGAGCGCACGGCAACCGCCTTGTCCAGTTCGGTTGGACCATTCCGGGATAGCTCAGTTGCAGCGTACCCACATGCTTCCACCCATTCCTTACGACTAGGCAGCCGCCATCGATGAGCAGGAACGACCTGAACGCTCGACCGCGCGATAGCAAGCGCGATTGACGTGGCGAGCAAATACGCAACAGCGTAAGCCGAAAGCGGCGAGTCAAAAGACGCAAGAACGACAACACCCGCCGCCAACGTACGCAACGCCAGCGGCAGCACCTGCAGCAACTGCGCCCGTGCAATTTCACCGCGACCGTGCCGTTCCGCGGCATACAACACCAAGAGCGGCTGCATTACCAACTCTGCCAAACCAAGGGCCAACAACGTGCCAACGCCAAACGCCGACTCGGGAAGAACAAGCAGACAGAGGGGAGCAAAAAATAGAAGTAAACCCGAACCAACCAGCAACACTGCCGGCGCCGCATAGGGCAACACTTCCACCTTCTGCCCGCCCGCGCCGGTGAAGGCCCTCATCTGCATCAGCGGCATGCCGCATCCCGCGACCGCACCAAGAAAGATCGCCAAACCCATCACGCCCGAGAACGCCCCATAAGCGGCCGGCCCAAGAAGATAAGTCACCAGAAACAGAGTCAACGCTTGTAGGACCAGCCGTAGAGCGAACACAGCCGTGGTCCTCAGCGTGGCACGCGCGATCGGCCCCTTCATTCAACTCCTCATGCAGACCAGCCAAGACCGATTCCGATGCGATTTTAGCTGATCAAGAGGGGCAGTTGCTCGCCGATTGCAGCACTGAGATACCTCACGACAACCTCGGCGGGCTGAAGCCCACCGAATCCGGCAAGTATCACGAGCAGGAAACCCTCAATTTAGCCTGACATTGAAATTCGGGGAGTCATCAACCTCAGGAACGAACACGACTTGCACCGGGCGGTAAAGAGATTGATTTCTTCTCCCATCATCTCGCTCATAGGCATCTCCTTTGGGAGAATTTAACACCCGAGTAACTTTCCAGTTATCCATTAGAACCAAGCTACAACCAGCTGACCAGCGAACTGCATCGTGCTGACATATGCCTAAGCATATTCGGCAGACCCAGAAAATCGCCAAGAGCCCAGCCCTACAATATCCACCCCACACTGGCTGCAGGAAAGTCCTTCATACCCAAGATACGCAACCGAATTTCATCCAGCCCTAGACCGCACAAGAAACGCAGCCAGATCCAACGTCACTGGAGTTCGCAGTGGCCACTACCCGTATTGCAGTCCACATCTTTCTGCAGATCCACATTACCTCGCGCAGAAGAGATAAAGGTGACAGTACGCGGCGTAGCAAAATCACCGACCCCCAACCCGAGATCCGTAGCACTGTCACAGGCATTGGGATCGTAGATCGCTGGAAGCGTGTAATCGGCCATATTGACCACAGCACCGCCCATATAGGCCCTGGCTTCCGCGAGACATGCCGCATTCGCCGAGCGCTGCGTGTAGTTTCGGTACTGCGGCAGTGCTATTGCCGCAAGAATCGCAATAATCGCCACCACAATCATCAACTCGATCAGCGTAAAGCCGCTCTCGCTCTGTTTCATGACATATCCCCTTTGAAAGAATCTGCTGGGCATGACGCAAGCCATGTCGACATCTCTGCGATATGGCAGCAAAAATCGCGCCAACTTTTCGAAACTGCGACCGCTAATGTGCGCTCCAGCACATTAACCACGTAGCGCCGTCGAACAAACGCCCCCTTGCATGACCGGGACACCAACAACACCAAATAGACTTCGAACGCACCACCCGGAATGAATTCAAACCCCGGCCAGATCACCATCAACCATTCTTAGTAGACTTCTCCTTTTGAATTGACCTCAAACGCCGCACCCACTCCTTCTCCCCCAACTCGTCCAACCGACGCAGCGTCTCTTGAACCTCAGCATCCTCAGGAGGTGCTACCTCAACCGCTCGCTGCAAGTAAAACAACGCATCGCCAGGCCGATGACTTTCGTTATAGACATAAGCGGCCATCCTAAGGTAAGCGTGGGAATTATAATTCCCTCGTCGCCCCAGAATTTGAAAAGTTTCCAGAGCCCCTTCTTCGTCCAATGGGATGCCCTTATCCAAATTATCCAGCGTAACCAGCGCGATTTTCGCTACGCCCACCGTAACCGCCTCCTTACGCAACTGGACAAGAAGCCTATTCCAGTCTTTGGAATCAGCATCACCCCTGATGGTTTTAATAATAATTATATTTGACAATATAGGCGCAGAACCGGCCGCCCTCGCTCCATGCTCGCAAGCATCCAGTGCATAGTGCAGCCAAGGACTGTCAGCATTGCCCCCACTGCGCTCAAAATAGTCCCCGCATAGCGCGAGCCACGCACGCGCAGAGCGCGGGGCAACATCCACACCGTACTGTGCAAACCGCTGCGGCTCCGCCCAAGCATGGGCGCGCAGCATGGTTGCAGCGCCCTCGGCAGACAGTAGCAAGGCAACCACAATCACAACCAGATGCGCACGAATCGCAAACCGCGCAATAAGCATTGCAGCAACATCAACCACGGCGAACAAAATACCAATCAGAGGAAAATGATTGCGATGTTCAAAGGCAAGTTCCAGGTTGATGACATTACTAGTTATGAAGTGACCAGCAAAAAATAGAAATATTCCAAACGCAAATAGAGGCCGCCGGCAACGCAAACGCCAAGCAAAAACCAACAAAAAAACTATAAAACCCCAAGCCAAAAGGGTACTCAAAGGCTGCAGCCAACCTCTTGAAACCAAAAAATCATCATAATAGAAGGAAAACATGTCCGGCAAAGGTAGCATTATTTGCCCAAGGTACATCACCAGCACCCGCCCCTGGGTCAACAACCGCTCGTAACTGGAGAAATTTCGCGAGGGATACGCCTCCCAACTCCAGTAATGCGGCACCACCACAAATAAATAAGCAGCCACGCCAAGCACTGCCAGCCACAAGTATCCATAGCGCAGAAGCTTCGCTAACCGAGGCTGCGCAGCCGCAAACTGCAGAACCGTCAACTCCAGTATCAATATATAAAGCGGCAACAAAACGGCATCTTCTTTACTGGCCAGCCCCAGCACCCAAAACAAGCACACCAGCACAGCATAGCCCGTGCTTCGCACACCCTGTAGCTGAGCTTGGCGCATGCACAAATATGCCCATAGCCCAAACACCATGAACAGAGAAACCAGCGTTTGCATACGCTGAACCACATACAACACCGATGAAACCTGCAATGGATGGATAGCCCACGCCAACGCTACGGTCAAAGCACCAATAGCCGCATTCCGCGGAGTCCAACCAATGATCAATAGAAGTCTTCGAGAAAAAAGTGCCAACGCGAACACAGTCAGCGCATGGATAGCCAAATTCGTAGCTTTGAAAACCGCGGGATCCAACCCGCCGCGCAGATGATCCAATGAAAAACTCAGCATTGAGAGCGCGCGCGACCCATTGCCCGGCTGGAAACTATAAGCCGCATAAAGCAGGTTATCCATTCCAAATTCAGTCACGTGGAGCGACCGATTTTCAACAATATTTGGACCGTCGTCGAAAATGAAGCCACCAGGAAGTCCTGGTAGGAAAGCACAGATCGCCAGCACAGCAATCAGGGCTACCCAGACTAGAAAGCGATGCGGCGACGCGACCATTCGATTTACCCACCAAATTTCGGATGAGGCTTCGCTCACCACTACCGCAGAGAACAGAAGAGAAGAATTACTTGTCTTGATAAACGAAAAGCGCCTTTCGGCGCCTTTCGTGAACAAGCCCCAAGGCTTTATTCGGAAAACTTACGGAGCCTCAAGTGCGCAGGAACCGCTGCCGACGTCGCACTTGGTATCCTGCTTCAAGGTGGTGTTACCACGACCTTGTGCAGTGAACACAACGGAGCCGCCAGTGGTGTTGTAGTTTGCGGTGGTCAGATCGGCGATATCCGCACTAGCACAGCCACTTTCTTCATAGTCCGGCGCTGACTTGTTGTCAGCCAGATTGGCCACAGCAGCACCCATGTAAGCCTTAGCTTCCGCCAAGCAAGCGCCATTGGCCGAACGCTGGGTGTAGTTACGGTACTGCGGCAGCGCGATGGCGGCCAGAATGGCAATGATCGCGACCACGATCATCAGTTCGATCAGGGTAAAGCCTTGCTGCTTCTTCATGAGTACATCCCCTAGAGGTGTGAATTGTGAACATGGTTACAGGCGAATGCCTGCCCCGCACGGGGTTACAAAGCAGGTTACGTGCCAACTAGAGCAACACCCCCTACTCCCCGGCACAATGATGGCAGCATCCATGAATAAGGGAAGCCCCCCACCCAAAAACCCTGATCGACACCACAAGATGCCCCTTTGCGTCACATTGTGACCGACTTTCGCACGCCCTGCCCGCCAGCCCAGACCCACAAGGGCGTGACGCCGATCGCCAAAGTCTTCACAAAGGGGTGTGCCTAACGGTAAGCGAACCGCTACCATGCGGACTGGTGTCCGGGCTGGGGAAGCTTGGACGGGGAGAAAAAAGTGGCCGTTACCCGCAACGCAATCAAGAACGATACAGCTGGGCGCAGCACCAGCCAGATGGTGCCGTTTGTCTGGGAGGGGACGGACAAGCGCGGCGTCAAGATGAAAGGTGAGCAGGACGCAAAAAGTCCCGCCACGCTGAAGGCGGAACTGCGCCGCTTGGGTATCAACCCAACCATTGTCAAGCCAAAGCCCAAGCCTTTGTTTGGCGCAGCAGGCAAGCCCATCAAGCCCAAGGACATCGCCTTCTTCAGCCGCCAGATGGCGACGATGATGCGATCCGGGGTGCCTATCGTAACCTCCCTGGAGATCATTGGCAGCGGCCACAAGAACCCGCGTATGGCCAAGATGGTCGGCCAGATCCGAACCGACCTGGAAGGCGGCTCTTCACTTTACGAGGCCATAAGCAAGCACCCGGTGCAGTTCGATGAGCTGTACCGGAACCTGGTGCGCGCCGGCGAAGGCGCGGGCGTACTTGAAACGGTGCTCGAGACCATCGCCAACTACCAGGAAAACCTGGAGTCACTGAAGGGCAAGATCAAGAAGGCCCTGTTCTATCCCGCGATGACGATTGCCGTCGCATTGCTCGTCAGCGCGATTCTACTTATTTGGGTCGTCCCCCAGTTCGAGGAGGTATTCAAGGGCTTCGGCGCCGACCTGCCGTTCTTTACCCAGATGATCGTGGCTGCATCGAAATTCCTAGTGGGATGGTGGTGGTTGATGCTCTTGGTTGCAGTTGGCACCGTGGTCGGCTTCATGTTCGCCTACAGACGCTCGCTTTCCATGCAGCACACCATGGACAAGCTGATCCTCAAGGTCCCGGTTATCGGCCAGATCCTGCATAACAGTGCCATTGCCCGCTTCGCCCGCACCACGGCGGTGACCTTCAAGGCCGGTGTGCCCTTGGTTGAAGCCTTGGGCATTGTTGCCGGCGCCACCGGTAGCAGCGTCTACGAAAAAGCCGTTCTGCACATGCGCGACGACGTTGCCGTCGGCTACCCGGTGAACATGGCGATGAAGCAGGTCAACATCTTCCCTCACATGGTGGTGCAGATGACCGCTATCGGTGAAGAAGCCGGCGCCCTGGACACGATGCTGTTCAAGGTGGCTGAGTACTTCGAGCAGGAAGTGAACAATGCCGTGGACGCGCTGAGCAGCCTGATCGAGCCGATGATCATGGTATTCATCGGCGTGGTCGTGGGCGGCATGGTCATCGGCATGTACCTGCCAATCTTCAAGCTGGCCTCGATTGTTGGATAATTAACGTATGGCATTTCTCGACCAGCATCCCGGCCTCGGCTACCCAGCCGCGGCCGGACTGGGACTGCTGATCGGCAGCTTCCTCAACGTGGTGATCCTGCGCTTGCCCAAGCGCATGGAGTGGCAGTGGAAGCGCGATGCGCGCGAAATCCTCGAACTGCCCGACATCTATGAGCCGCCGCCGCCGGGCATCGTGGTGGAGCCCTCACACTGCCCGCACTGCAAGCACAAGCTGAGCTGGTACGAGAACATCCCGCTGTTCAGCTGGCTGATCCAGCGCGGCAAGTGCCGCCACTGCCAGGCGCCCATCTCCATCCAGTACCCGATCGTAGAGCTGGTTACCGCGCTGATGGTGTTGGCCAGCGTATGGCAGTTCGGTTTCGGCTGGCAGGGTTTTGGCGCGATCGTACTGAGCTGCTTCCTGGTGGCGCTGTCCGGCATCGATCTGCGCACCCAGCTGCTACCTGACCAGCTCACCATTCCATTGATGTGGCTGGGCCTGATCGGTAGCATGGACAACCTGTACATGCCCACCAAGCCCGCGCTGATAGGCGCCGCGCTTGGCTACTTGTCACTGTGGACTGTCTGGTGGTTGTTCAAGCAGATCACCGGCAAGGAAGGCATGGGCCACGGGGACTTCAAGTTGCTGGCGGCGTTGGGTGCTTGGTGCGGGCTCAAGGGCATCCTACCGATCATCCTGCTGTCGTCGCTGGTCGGCGCCATCATCGGTTCGATATGGCTGTACTCGCGCGGCCGCGACCGTGCGACGCCCATCCCGTTTGGCCCCTATCTGGCCATCGCCGGCTGGCTGGTCTTCATGTGGGGCGACCAGATGATAGGCAGCTATATGCGACTGGCAGGCTTTCAGCAATAAACGATCGCAAGCGACAATGGCCCTTCAAGGGCCATTGTCGTTTTGGAGTCATTGCATGAGCAGCTTCATCGTTGGACTGACAGGCGGCATCGCCTCGGGCAAGAGTGAAGTCAGCCGGCGCTTCGAGGCCCTGGGCATCACTGTGGCCGATGCGGATATCGCCGCGCGCGAGGTGGTGGCGATTGGCAGCCCCGCGCTTGCGGCGATTGCCGAGCTGTTTGGCAGCGAGGTTCTGCAGGCCGACGGCAGCCTGAGCAGGGCTTACCTGCGCCAGCGCGTGTTCGCCAACCCCGATGAACGCCGCGCGCTTGAGGCCATCACCCATCCCGCCATCCGCGCCCGTGTGCGCGGCATTTGTGAGGAGTCGACCAGTCCTTATGCGATTGCAGCCATTCCGCTGCTCACCGAAGCTGGCGGGCAAGCGAGCTACCCTTGGCTGCAACGTGTTCTGGTGGTGGACGCACCGGAGGAGGTGCAACTTGCGCGCCTGCTCAGCCGCGACAGCATTGATGCCGCGCTGGC
This sequence comes from Stenotrophomonas sp. STEN030, assembly GCF_056759995.1. Taxonomy (NCBI): domain Bacteria; kingdom Pseudomonadati; phylum Pseudomonadota; class Gammaproteobacteria; order Lysobacterales; family Lysobacteraceae; genus Stenotrophomonas; species Stenotrophomonas sp. STEN030. The sequence goes on from NZ_JBRREB010000063.1 coordinate 16,203, forward strand.
GGAACGGATGATCCAGGCGCAGGCCAGCCGCGCACAGCGCTTGGCAGTGGCGGACGATGTGATCGTCAATGATGGCCATCCGGATGCGTTGCAGGCGCACATCGAGGTGCTGGATGCACGTTATCGGGAGCTTGCCGGGGCGGCAGGGCGACGCAAACCAGACGTGGATAACGGTCCGCGAAGCGGGTGATACCCCGGCCTGTTGTTTATTTGTGGGTGCGGTTTACGCGGGTATGCTGCCACCACCCACACCTCTTCAACCTTTTTTGTGCTTGCTTCGGGGCTAACGCCGCTCCTAAAAAAAAAATCCGATGCCGGCGATCCGGCATCGGATTTCTGGTGACTCGAATGCTTGAATCAGCGGCATTGCGCTGGCAGGAGGCATTCTGCACCCGCTCCGATCAGGGCGGCTCAGGCGAAAACGTCAGCGTTGCGATCACACCACGCTCCTTGCCTGGTCGAATATCCACCTGCCAGCCATAGAGCGCACAAAGCCGGCTGACAATGGAAAGACCGATACCGCCGCCCTGCGAATGCCCCGCATGAGTGCCGCGATAGCCGCGCTGGAACAAGCTGGCGGCATCTTTCTCGCTCAAGCCTGGACCGTTGTCGATCACTTCCACCGCGTTGCTGCCCACTCGCACCAGCACCCGGCCTTCCTGCGAATATTTGACGGCATTGCCGATCAGATTGCCCAACGCCACTGACAGCGCCGACTCCGGCGCGTCGATCACCAGCTCGCGCGAGCCTTCCAGCGCCAGCTCCAGCGGCTTGCCACCGAGCTGGGCACGGTGCGATTCCAGCAATTGCTCGGCAACCCGAGCGACGTTGCTGCTGCCTTGTGCGCGCTCATTGCGCGACAACAGCAGCAGCGAGCCGATCAAGTCACTGCATTGCTGCTCGGCGCGTTGGATGCGCTGCAGACGCTGCAGCACTTTTTCATCAAGACTGGGGCGCGCCAACAGCAGCTCGGTAGCACCCCGGATCACCGCCAGCGGCGTGCGTAGTTCGTGGCTGACGTCGGCATTGAACTCACGGTCTCGCTGAACCACTTCGGTTAGACGTGCCGAATAATCATCAAGCGCCTCGGCCAGCTGCCCTACCTCATCATCGGGAAAGCGCGGCGCGAGCGGTTCTGGATGCGTGTTACCACCGCGATAGGCACGCAGGCGTGCCGCCAGGTCGGACACAGGCCGCATCACCCGTGAGGCAGACCACCAACCCAACACCCAGGAAAGCAGACTGAACACAACGACCGAGAAGAACAGCGCGCGCTTGAGCTGCTGCTCACCCCGGATGCTTTCTGTCATGTCGTAAGCGAGGAAGAACCACGCATCATCCGCCTTACGAACCGCTAATTTGTAGGCGAACGGCACCCCCGTCTCGTCAATACCACTTACGTTGTGGTTGCCGTTTGGCAGCGCCGCCCATTCCGGACGCTCCTCGCGCACCCGATCGAACTTATCCTTGGGATAGAAATACCCACGGATCTGCTGCACGGGAAAATCCGGATTGCGGGTCGGATCAACGTAATAACGCCGAGCGTACTCATCGATGTTGCGATTCATCACCTCTTCGACGAGCTGGTTCTCCACACGCATCCGCGCCCAGTTCGTGGCAAACGCAAAAAGTGCCGTCAGGCAAAAGCCCAACAGCACAAACGAGACGATGATGCGGCTACGCAGGCGGCGACGGTAACGCCCCCGCTTGCGAACAGGCTCGGGTAATGCAGATTCAGGCATCGGGTGCGGAGATACGGTAACCAATGCCGTGACGGGTCTGGATCATCGGCACTTCAAAGGGCTTGTCCACCACCGCACGCAGGCCATGGATATGCACGCGCAGCGAATCCGAATCGGGCAGTTCCTCACCCCAGACTCGGGTTTCCAGCTCCTGCCGGGTAACCACCGCCGGCGAGGCCTCCATCAAGGCCTGCAGGATCTTCAGCGCAGTCGGGTTAAGCTGCAACAGCTTGCCTTGGCGGCGCACTTCCAGGGTATCCAGGTTGTATTCCAGATCACCTACTTCCAGCACGCGGGTGTGCGCACCCTTGCCGCGACGCGAGAGTGCATTGAGCCGCACTTCCACTTCCTGCAGCGCGAACGGCTTGATCAGATAGTCATCTGCACCGGAGTCGAAGCCGGCCAACTTGTTGTCCAGCGAATCGCGTGCGGTAAGCATCAACACCGGCGTCTGCTTGCGCGCATCGTTGCGCAACTTGCGGCAGACCTCGATGCCATCCATGCCTGGCAGGTTGAGATCCAGCACGATCGCATCGAACTCATGCACCACTGCCAGGTGCAGGCCGGTCACGCCATCGGCGGCGAAATCGACCGTGTGCCCACGATCCTCAAGATAGTCACCAAGGTTGGCGGCGATGTCGCTGTTGTCTTCGATTACAAGAATGCGCACGTGTGCGGTTACCTTCGATTTATAGGAGTAACAGGCGATAGCTGCCCGTGTATGCGCGGAATTACAGCATAGTTCGCGTTAACGCCCTGCGCCCCTGCCATTCGAACATACACCTGTTGCCGCTAATCAGTTGCCCAAAGTGCTGCTCCGCCCGCCGCCCATGAAGTCCCGCTTGACTGTGTCCTGACGAATACGTTCGCGCTGAGCAGCGGTCATGCACTGCCGGGTGGTCCTGTTCGACCCCATCGGCCGCTCACGCGTACAAACCAGACGGCTGTCAGCGCGGGCTTTGGCAAGGGCCGTATTGATCAACTCCTGATCCCTGAGCGCAGCCCCCTTGCTTTCTGCCGGCAGCGCATTGACGGCTCCCTCGCCAACAACAACCGATAGCCGGTCAAGGGCTGCCAGCACATTGTCACGCTCAGCTGGAGCAATTTCTGAATAGACCTCACCAGCGGACAGTTCCGAGCGCACCTTTGCCTGTTGCACCTGGAAAGGCACGTCAGGTAGCAACGGCACCCTTGCTTCGCCAGCCAACGCTATAGAGGGAAACAACACCAGGGCAAACAACGTCAGCTTACGCACCATACCGCCTCCATGTGATTTTTCGCACTCTAACCCCAGCTCACGCACTCAACAATACTTTCCAAAAAACAAGGCCCCGACGGAAACCGCCAGGGCCTTAAAAATTCCCGATCACCGGACCCACTGAGGAGGGCTGGGCACAGTGGAAACAGGCTAGGGCCAGCCGGATTAAAGGCTTGTTAAAACCATGCAAAGAAATTGCATCCCCGGTCTCAACGCTTGAGGCTGGTCACGTATTCGATCATGCGCCCGGCGATATCGTCCCCCGAGACCCCCTCGATCCCCTCCAGCCCCGGGGTGGAATTTACCTCCAGCACCAGTGGCCCGCGCTTTGAGCGGATCAGGTCCACGCCGGCAATGCCCAGCCCCAAGGCCTTGGCCGAGCGGATCGCCACCTGCTGCTCGGCCTTGCTGCAGACCACCCGTTCGGCAACGCCGCCGGCGTGAAGATTGGAGCGGAAGTCCCCTTCCTGCGCCTGCCGGCGCATGGTCGCGACCACCTGATCGCCCACCACTAGGCATCGCAGGTCCGCGCCTTGGGCCTCGGCAATGAACTCCTGCACCAGGAAGTTGGCGTACAGCCCACGCAAGGCCTCGACGGTGCCCTTGGAGGCACTGAGCTTCTCGGTAAGGATCACTCCCCTGCCCTGCGTGCCCTCGCTGAGCTTCACCACATGCGGCGGCGGCCCCAGCATCGACAGCAGGTCGTCGGTATCGTCAGGATTGTCGCCGAACACGGTAACCGGCATGTCGATGCCCTTTGCCGCCAGCAGCTGGTGCGCGCGCAGCTTGTCGCGGGCGCGCAGGATCGCATCGGATGGATTGGGGGTGCGCGCGCCCATCATTTCGAACTGGCGCAGCACCGCCGTGCCGTAGCGGGTGATCGAGGCGCCGATACGCGGGATCACCGCGTCTATCCCGGTCAGCGCCTTGCCCTTGTAATGCATGCCGAAGCCGCTGGAGGTAATGCGCATATAGCAGCGCAGCGGGTCGAGAATGCGCACGGTATGGCCGCGAGTGCGTGCAGCCTCGACCAGTCGGCGGGTCGAATACAGCTTGGTGTTACGGGAAAGAATGGCCAGTTTCATCGCGGCGGGATTGATCAGTAGGCGCGCAGCATATCGCGACGTTACCGCATCCGGATGATCTGAATCAGGGAGTTCGTGCCAGCCGGCATGCCCACGTGAGCCGGCATGCTGCCGTACCCAGATCGAACCCGTCAATCCGCCGGATATGGAGCGGGCGAAGGGAATCGAACCCTCGTCAGTAGCTTGGGAAGCTACAGCTCTACCATTGAGCTACGCCCGCTTTGGCGAGGGTGAAGTCTATGCGTGACGCCGGGACAAAGCAACGACCCGGCCTGTGCAGGAAGCAGCGGTTGAACGCGGCGCTTAGCCAGGCCTGAGCACTATTCGACCGCGGTTTGAGCAGCTGTTCCACACGCACTTGAATCACTCCAGCAAACAAAAAGAGGCGATGCCGCATACGCGGCACCGCCTCCCACACACAACACCTGGTTACTTGCTACTGCGGAAACTTAGAAGCTGCCGCCAAAGCTGGCGAACACGGTCGCATCACGTGCGGACTTCTGCATCGTGGTGGTGCTCAGGCCGATATTGCTGTCCAGACCCCAAAGCTTGATGCGGGCACCCAGCACCGCGGTGGCGTAATTGCGATCGAACTCCAACCCCGGCACCTTATACATGCCGACGTCAGCCATGGTCTGCAACCAGGCGCCGGCCTGCTTGCCGTCTTCGAACTCATGGTCATAGGTGACCTGTACGTACGGCTTAACGTTGCCGCCATCAAAGCGGGCCTGCCAGCCGATGCGGCCAACGGTCGAATCCAGGTCCTGGTCGCCATAGCCCAGCGCGGTGGCACTGGCATTGCTTTCCACGTAGCCATCCAGCTTCACCTTCTGCCAGACCACGCCGGCCACTGGACCGTGGCGGAAGCCGCCAGCCTGACCGAACTCATAGCCCGCGTTGATTGCGGCGGTCAGGTTGCTGCCGTCCGGCGAGCCCTTGTGCTCACGGGTCGCTGGGCCGAGCTGCACTTTGCGGGTCACGTCGTACCCCAGCCAGCTGTAGCTCACCTGGCCATTGACCCAGGCGCGCTCGCCGTACCAGCCAGCGAACAGACCCAGCGTGGTGTCGTCCTGGGTGAAGTCGCCCTTGCTGTTGCCGAAGTCGGCGTCCATGCGGCCGTAGCCGGCGAAGCCGCCCAGCACCATGCCATCACGCGCCCAATCGACGCCGAACAGACCGGCCGGCGCCATGCCGTCATACAGATCGGCATGGTCGTAGCGCTGCATGTCACCACGCACATTGCCCCACCAGCTCAGGCCATCGGCCGGACGCGCGCCCAGATGCGCGCCAACCTGATCGGCACGGGCGCGGCCGGTGGTCTGCGCCGAATGGCTCAGGACCTGCTGCAGGCGCGGCGCTTCCAGCACCGAGATCGTGTACTGGCCGAGAATCTGATGGGCCGCAGTGGTCGGATGCACACCATCGGCGAACACATAGGTGTTGTTTGCATTCGGCGCCACCAGGCTCAGCGGTGAGCAGGTCAGCGACGAGGCCGAGGCGCAGGCCATGTTGCTTACATTGGTGAAACCATAGGTTCCCGGATTGGCGACGATTTCCTGCAGGATGGTGAAGGTGTCCACCGGAATCACCTGCAGCCCTGCCTGCTTCAGCCCGCCAAACAGGGCGTTGTTGTAAGCCTTGGCCAGCGCAGTGCCCTGCGCCATGCCGACAGCACCACCGGCGCGGGAGGCCGGGGTCAAACCGATGTCCGGCAGGGTCGGAACCACCACGTATTGGGCACCGGCGGCCTTCAGCGTGCCAACGATGCCGATCTGGTCGGTCACCGCCGCGCCGATGATGGCCTGCGCCTGGGTTGGCGCAGCCTGCACCGCAAACAAATCATTGGCGCCGCCCCACACCGTGTAAAGAGCATTGGCATCTGCCTTACCGCCGTTGGCCGCCAGGTACTTGGTCATCTGGCTTTTCATTGACGGCGTTGCGCCCAACGCGCCCACCGTATCCACACCCACCCGGGCGCCGCCAACAGCATAGTTGTCGCCGGTCTGGCCATTGCCGTTGGGGCTGGCATTGGTGCCGTACTGCTTGGCTACGTAATCCGCCCACACCCAACCCGGGTTGGTGGTGAAACGGCCCACCACGGCAGCATTCGGATCCAGCTGCATCAGCACCGGACGGAAGTAGCCGGTATCGGTCAGGCTGTCACCGAAGAACACCGTCTTGGAATACGGCGACTGCGCCATGGCCGGCACTGCGGCCAAGGCAATGGCGACAGCCACGGCAGCACGCAGCGGGCGAAGGGAAAGAGACATGTTGAACTCCTGGGTGAGGGAAAACGGACAGACATACGCCGCCGCACGTTGTTATGTTTTCATTACCGCGTAAGACACACACGCTGCGCCGCCGCAAACTGTCTGCCGGCTGGGCTTTTGTGGCTGGGCTGGCGAGAATGGCGGCATGAACATCCATCTGAATGGCGAACCCCGCCAGCTGCAGCCCAGCCTGACCCTGATCGAACTCTTGGCCGCCGAAGGGCTGGCCGAGCGCCGCGTGGCGGTTGAGATCAACGGCGACATCATTCCGCGCAGCCAGCATGCGAGCCATCTGCTGCAGAACGGCGACGTGGTGGAGATCGTGCACGCGCTGGGCGGCGGCTGAGCGCAACGCCGGATCGCAGGTAGTGGCGGGGGCATCGCGCGCGCGGGGGGGGGGGGGGGGGCGCAGCGGCCCACGGAGCGGGGCGAGACGTGAGAGGGGGGCGGGGGGGGGTGCGCGACACG
>NZ_JBRREB010000064.1:0-22746 GCF_056759995.1 Stenotrophomonas sp. STEN030
CGCCCAACGCCAACAGCCAAAAGCCAAAAGCCAACAGCCAAAAGCCGAACGCCCAAAGCCGAAAGCCGAAAGCCGAAAGCGCCCCTCATCCGCCCCTGCGGGCCACCTCGCTCCGCGCCCCGGCCCCGCGCAGCACGCGGGGCGTACGAACAGGCACGAGCCTTTGGCTCGTAAACGCCTGTTCTTAACCCCGCAAGCGGGAGAAGGAACGGCCAGCGTGCCGATATTTCCTTGCGGTCAAATCTTCAAAACCTCCACCCGATAACTCGGCTTCTCACCACTGTTGTCGATGATCAAGCCATGCACATCCGACTCGAATCCCGGGAAGCGTGCGTTCTGCTCGCGGGCGATGCGCAACGACTGGATGATCGGTTCATCGCTGGCGCCAAAACGCTCGCCAGGCATGATGGTCGGGATGCCGGGCGGGTAGGGCACCAGCATGGTGCCCGCAACGCGGCCGCTGAGCTGGTCAATATCGACTCGCTCGATCTCGCCACGCACAAGGTGGTTATAGGCTTCTGCGGGCGTGATGACCGGCTCAGGCAATTCCACATACATCTCACGCATCACCTCGGCTACGCGGAATTCACGGTTGAACTCGTGCAGGGCCGTGCACAGGTCGCGCAGTCCCCAGCCGGCGTAGGCGGCGGCATTGTCTTCGAGCAAGCTGGGCAGTGACTGGCTGAGCGGTGCATTGGCGTCGTACAGGTCCTTGAATGCCAACAGCTCGGTGACCAGGGTGCTCCACTTGCCCTTGGTGATGCCCATCGAGAACAGGAACAACACCGAGTACAGATTGGTCTTTTCCACGGTGATGCCGCGCGACCACAGGAACTTGCTCAGTATCGCAGCCGGAATGCCGAGCTTTCCCATCTCGCCATCCATCGACAGGCCGGGCGTCAGCAGGGTGACCTTGATCGGATCGATCAGTACATAGTCGTCGGCGAGGTTGTCGAAGCCGTGCCAGTGCGCATCTGGGCGTAGATACCAGTCCGGGCGCGAGGCGACCATCGGCTTGGCGCTGTCGCCCTTGGCCAAGGTGCGCTCCACGCCGTCAGGTTGCCAGACCTTGAACCACCAATCATCGCGACCGAGATCTTCGCTGACATGCAGCATGGCGCGGCGGAAGGCGATGGCTTCATCGTGCATTTCCTGCACCAGCGACTTGCCGGCGTCACCTTCCATCATCTTGGAGGCGACATCGCAGGAAGCGATGATGCCGTAATGCGGACTGGTGGAGGTGTGCATCATGAAGGATTCGTTGAATCGTTCCGCATCCAGTTCACGCGTGGCCGCATTGCGTACATGGATCATCGATGCCTGCGAGAACGCAGCCAGCAGCTTGTGCGTGGAATGGGTGGTGAAGATGATCGCGTCCTGCTCACGTGGCTTGCCCTTCGCCATGCCGTAGTGGTTCTCGTAGAAGGGGTGGAACGCGGCATAGGCGTACCAGGCTTCATCGAAGTGCAGGAAGTCGACCGCTGAGCCGAGATTGTCGGCAATCTTCTCGGCGTTGTAACAGAGCCCGTCATACGTGGAATTGGTGACCACCGCGATGCGCGGCTTGGCACCGGGGGTGGCCGCCTTGCTGGCCAAGGGATTGGCCTGGATCATCTTCTGCAGTGCTTCGCCGGAGAACTGATCCAGACTGATCGGGCCGATGATGCCGTGGGCGTTGCGGCTGGGGGTGAAGTACACCGGGATGCCGCCGGTCATGATCAGTGAGTGCAGCAGCGACTTGTGGCAGTTGCGGTCGACGAACACGATGTCGCCACGAGCGACCGTGCCGTGCCAGACGATCTTGTTGGCGGTGGAGGTGCCATTGGTGACGAAGAACGTATGGTCGGCGCCGAAGTTGCGCGCAGCCTCGGCTTCGGCGTCGCGAATCGGGCCGGTGTGGTCGAGCAGCGAGCCCAGCTCCGGCACCGAGATCGACAAATCGCTGCGCAAGGTGTTTTCGCCATAGAACTGATGCAGTGCACGGCCTACTGGCGACTTGGTGAAGGCGACACCGCCGGCATGCCCGGGCGTATGCCAGGAGTAGTTGGATTGTGCGGAATGGTGGATCAGCGCCTTGAAGAACGGCGGCAGCAGCTTGGCCATGTAGTCATCGGCAGCGCGCATTACCTGGCGTGCGATGAAGCTCTTGGTGTCCTCGAACAGGAAGATGTAGCCGTGCACGAACTTGAGCAGCTTGCTCGGTATCTTCTCGATGGTGCGGCGTTCGCCGTAGAGGAATACCGGCAGGTCGGCGCGGCGCTGGCTCTGCTCGCGCAGGAAGGCGAGCAGGCGCTGGAACTGGTCGTCATCGTCCTCGGTGCCGTCGATGGAAATCAGCACCGCCGAAGCGGCCACATAGGTACGGGCACCGGCGCGAGCGTCGTCCAGGTTCAGGCCGGAGAGCACGCGCTGGTCGCTCTTGCGAAGCTCCTCAGCCAAAGCGCGGATGAGGATGCCGGCGATACGCGGCGATTCGTAGTCGGCATCGATGATGACGATCGGGTAGTCCAGTGATTTGAAGTACATGGCGTTGTTCCTATCTACCGAGCGGGGGATCAGTTCGTGCTGGCACGTGCGGTGCCATTCGGAGTGAATTTGGCCAGGCGCTGCTTGCGGCGCTCATCGCTGAAGAACGGGTAGAACACTGTGATGAACAGTACGAACAGGAAGGCGTACTGGACGATGCTGCCGGACGAGCCATAGATTGCCCACAGGCAGTAGACGACGGTGATGCTGGTCAGCAGCCAGAACGCGCCGGTGTGAACCAGGGTGTGCGAGCGCTCCACAACGAAGTAGCAGGCCACGCAGGAGTAGATGTAAGGCAGCAGGGTCAGCACAACGGCTGCCGAGGTGATCACGTCGAACTGCGCAGATGCGGTCTCGGAGGTGGAGGTGATCAATACCGCCAGCGTCATCAGCACGGCGACGATCAGTACGCCTTTGACCGGCACTTCGTCCTTGTTGATCTTGCTGAAAATGCTGGGGAACAGCCCATCATCGGAGGCGGCTTTTGCGCTCTGAGCGGTCAACAGGATCCAGCCGCCCAGCGAGCCGGCTGCACCGACGAAGGCGCACAGGCTGACCAGCGCGCCGCCCCAACCACCAACGGCATTGGCGGCGGCAAGCGCGAACGGCGCATCCGATACCTGCAGATCGGCATTGGGCACCATCCCCATGATCACCGAGGAGCTGGCGATATAGGCGATTGCCGCCAGGAACACGCCGGCCAGTGTGGCGCGGGCTACGTTCTTCTCCGGGTTCTCGACCACACCGGCGGTGACCGACGCCGACTCCACGCCGATGAACGCCCATAAGGTCAGTGCCGCCGCGCTGGATACCGCGCCGAAGTTGGATTGGCCGGAGACGTTATAGGCGCCCTTGAAGATGGCAGGGTCGAAGTAGAACCAGCCAAAGATGGCGATGCCAAGAATCGGAACCAGGGCGAAACTGGTAGTCACCGTCTGCACGCGGGTCACGAATGATGGCCCAATCACATTGGCGAAGCTCAATGCCCACACCAGCAACAGCACCGCGATGCAGCGCGGTACCGGGTCGGACAGGATTGGAAAGAAGTAGCTGAAGTAGCCCACCGCCGCGATCGGAATGGCAACATTGCCGATCCAGTTGGCGAACCAGTAGATGGTGTTGGTCTGGAAGCCCATGTAGGGGCCGAACCAGTCACGAGCATACGCATACGGACCGCCGGCTTGTGGTGCCAGCTTGCCGAGCTTGGCGAACACAAAGGCCAGTAGTAGCGCGCCGGCCGTGGTTATCAGCCAGCCCCAGATCGAGGCGGTGCCGATCTTGGCCAGGCTGGATGGCAGCAGGAATACACCTGATCCCATCATGTTGCCTGCCACCAGGAAGGTCGCGCCAACGACCCCGATTTTCTTCTGACCTGCCATGACAATCTCCTTTCACCGGCGTTGCCGGGTGATTCGATGGGAAGGGCATTACGTGAATCGTTGGGTGGCGAGCTGCACATGGGCGTGTGCGGGCGTCGGCTGCCTGTTACTTGATGAAGTTGTATTGCAGGCTGCCCTGCAGGCGCAGCGTGTCTGCATCACGGCCGTTCTGTAGCTGCTGCTGGCCGTATAGCAGCTCCATGCCCATGGTCCAGGACGGTGCCGGGCTCCACAGTAGATTCAGTGCCGCATAGCGGCTGCGCCGGAACGCATCGCTGCTCAGTGCGTCAGCGCTGTCGATCTGCAACTGTCCATAGATCAGGTTGGAGCGCCACAGATCTGACCAGTAGTGGGTGTAGCCGAAGAAGCCACCGCGCAGCGGCAGCGCCTTGAGCCGGCCGTCGGTATCGATGGTGGCATCCAGGTTGGAGCCGGTCAGGTCAGCCGTATAGCGGCTGATGCCCTTGCCGCCGATCAGGCCGAACAGCAGCAGGTCGCGCTCGGCTATAGCGTAAGACCCACTCAACTGCAGGCCGCCGCCGAACGTACGGTCGCTGCGGCCATCGCCGTCATAGCCGAGGCTGCGCAGCACCGCGCCCAGCTGCAGGTGGCCCCAATCGCGCTCCATGCGTGCGACCAGACTGATGTCGGGCAGGTGCTCTGTCTTGCTGTCGTTGTCGCCGGTGTTGGCGAGCTGCGAATCGGGGCTTTCGGCCGCCACCGTCACGCTGTTGCCCTTGCCCAGCGCGAAGCTGTGGTGAATGCCGGCCACCAGCAGATAGCCGGCTGCGCCTGGCCCGGCAAAGTCCAGCGTGTCCGGCAGCGAGTCGGCATCCATGAAGGTGGAATAGCCGTAGCCGGCATAGGTATTGCCCAGCTGGCCATAGGCATGGCGCAGGCGGAATTCGTAACTGTCGCTGCTGCCGAAGAAATCGTTCTCCAGATAGAAGCGCAGCTTGCCGTGTGTGGTTGGGCGGCGTGCCTCGAAGCTGAAGCGGGTCTGCTTGGCATGCATGCCGAAGTGCGAGACATCACGGTGCGGGCTGTCGACAGGAATCGACGATGGAATGAATTGCTCGGCATCACCAGCGGCGCGGCGGTCTGCAATCGCGTCGAGCTTGGCGTAGCCGCCGAGCCGGATCATGGTGTCGGTGCCGGGGATGGCAATGAACCCCTTCAGTTCGGGGTCGTTCGGCGAGGGTGCGTTGTCCGGGCGGGAGGCAGCGGTTGAAGGATCAGCGACCGAATCACGTGCGGGCAGAATGGTCTGCGTAGTTGATGGCTGGTCGGTGCGGGGTGATGCTGGGTTGAGCGGGGAGACCGTGGTCTGCGATGCCGAACCCGATGCCGGAGAAGGCGGAGGTTTTGCAGAAGGACTTGCCTGTCCTTGTTCCAGTGCATCAAGCCGCGCGTTGAGCGATTGCAGGTGTTGCTGGGCCTGGGCGATCTCCGCGCGCAGCGCGGCGACGGAGTCCTGCGCGTTTGCCGCACAGGGCAGCAGCGCAAGTGGCAGTAATGTAGCCAGCGTCAGTGGTTTCATCGCCTGTTCCGTGGAGAAAGAAACACCATTCACGGCTGGGGCAAAACCCGGCCGCGATATCAGCTATTGCATACGCGGCGACACGCTGGATGCCTCCCTCATCCCTGCGTGAAACCTGCCTATTTACCATCGTTGAAATCGGGTTATGACTACGTGAATTTAGGATGAAACCTAGTGTCATAAATGGTGAATTTCTGAGCGTAAAAAGGCGGTCAGTCTTCGCCATCCATCTGGCCAACTTCCAGCGATACGCGACTGCCATCCAGCAGCCCGCGACTGAGCTTGCCGTCCTCGATGAACAGCAGTTCGCCGTTCTCGCCATCCTTGATGCTGCTGTCGATGGCGATGATGCGATCGCCGTGAAAGCTGCTGACATGTGGCATTGAAGTGTGGCCGACCACGATGCGCTTGAGCCCGAGCTGGTCGAGCACGCCTTGCACACCTGCAGTATCCAACTGGCCGTTGAAATAGCCGCGGTACCAGATCGGGCTGGTCTTGCCGTCGTATAGCGGTGCGGTGGCTGGATCGGCTTTGACCTCGACCTTGGGCCGGCCCAGCGAGGCCTGATAGGCGGCGTTGGTGGCTGCAGGATCGAGTGCGAGTTGCAGTGCGTCGGGCGAGATGCCGCCATGCAGGAACAAGGTATCGCCGATGCGCAGCAGTACCGGGCGCGTGCGCAGCCATTGGCCGATCACCGAATCGGCGCCGTACAGCTGCGGGTAGCTGCGGCCCAGCAACTGGGCGCTGCGCAGGTACTTGGGATTGACGTAGCGCAGGTCGTCGTACAGCACCATGGTTTCGTGGTTGCCGAGCACAAAGTGGACTGCGCCACCTGCCTGTGCGGCCTGTTGCTGCAGGCTGTAGAGCAGCCAGAAGGCCTCGGTGACCTGCGGGCCACGGTCGAACACATCGCCGGCGATGACCAGTGTGTCCGTTGCCAGTGCCCAGTTGTCGTCGCTGTCGATCACGCCATTGGCGCGCAGCAAACGGCGCAGCAGATCGTACTGGCCATGGATGTCGGAGACGGCAACGATGCGCGGCACCGCGGGCAGTACCGCGCTCGCCGGCACAGCGAGCGGGGTGATACGCAGTGGATGCGGATAGCTGCACTCTGGTGCGATGACACGGGCGATATCACGCCTTGCCTTCAACTTCCGCGAAATTACCCGGTCGTCACAGATCCATTGCGCCTGTAATCGCTTGCCATCGCGGAACACATAGGGGCCATCGGCCTGCACATGCTCGGCTGGCTGCGGGACCTCGCGGGCGCTGGCATCCAGCACGGGCAGGGCGATGCACAGCAGCAGGGTGAGCAGGGCGCGGAGGATGGGCATTGCAGGGTTCCGAAGGCGGGTGACCGGGTGCACCCGCTTGCAGCCTATGCCGTCGCTGCCGCGCCGGCATGTGCTATCGGTTGGTTTCCGGTGCTGCTCAGTCGCGGCGCAATGCGGTGCGGCCAGGTGCGGTAGGCAAGGCGTCGCTGCCCAGCACCACGCGATTGCGGCCCTGCTTCTTTGCCTGGTACATGGCGGCGTCGGCACGTGCCATCACTCGCTCGTAGTCCGGGTGGCCGTCATAGAGGGCAACGCCGATGCTGGCGCTGATCGGCAGCAGCTGGCCGTCGGCCAGGGTGACCGGCGTGTCGATGATGCGCCGGCACAGACCATCGGCAATCACCATTGCCTGGCGTTCTTCCACCGCCACCAGCACCACGACAAATTCCTCGCCACCATAGCGGAATACGTAGTCGCTGCCACGGGTGAACTGGCTGAGGATGCCGGCTACGTGCTGCAGGGCGCGGTCGCCGGCTTCATGACCGTGTTCGTCGTTGATTGCCTTGAAGTGATCCAGATCCAGCAGCAATACGCCAAAGCTGCCGGCGGACTTTTCGGCCAGTTCAATCTCGCGGCGCAGTACTGTCGGCAGGAAGCGGCGGTTGAGCAGGTTGGTCAAGGCGTCGCAACCGGCATCCAGCTCGCCGATGCGCTCGAACAACATGCCGAGCAAGGTGCGGATCTGGCTGACTTTGGAGCGCACGTCCTGCAGTTGCGCCGAGCGCGCGGCCGGGTCGCTGTCCTGCTGCAGGGTGTGTTGCAGCAGTTGGTCGACCTCGTGGATCAAAGCAGTGATCTGTCGCGTCTCCGAGCTTTCACCAAAGCTGGGAATGCCCTTGTGGTTGAACCACAGGCCGAACTCCGAACGTGCCAGCGGCTGGAAGCTGCCCAGATCGCCCTGTGCCGCTAGGGCGTAGAGGAGGGTGTTTTCCCAATCCAGCAACAGCGCACGCTGGCGTTCGCGCTCGGTGCCGACGTTCTGCACCAGCGAGAACAAGCGATACGCTGCATCGGTGCGCGAGGAACGTTCCCGTGCATTGGAATAGGCCAGTGTCATACCCTCCAGCGCGATGTCGAACGAGGCGGTGAGGCTGGCGATGGCTGCGTGTGCGCTCTCGCCATGCCCGGCCTGCTCGCCGATCAACTGGAACAGGCGCTGCTTCAGCACGCGGGTGCCGCGGGTGACCAGATCCACCGGGATGCCCACGCGTGCATGTACATCGCCGATGACGCGCTGGTTGGCGATCAGCTGTTCGACGTCGGCCGGCGTGGCGCGCAGCAAGTCCTTGACCCAGCGCTGCATGGCCGGTTGCAGGCGCACCCGCACCTGGTCGTGCGACATCGAACGCGAGGCGCGCGCGTCGTTCATCATGACCTTGTAAAAATGCGCGGCCAGTTCAGCGGCGTGCGCGTCGGCCAGACTCGCCAGAATCTGGCTTGCATCGGCACCGGCGGCGTCGAGGCTGTGTTTCCAGGCATCTGCCAGAGCGTTGCTGTCGGTGTCAGGGGGTGGGGCGGGGACGATATTCATGCGTACGACCGGTAAAGTGCCAAGAGGCAGCCGATCATTATCGGCAGCAAAAACAGGATTTTGAGGACTTTGTGTTGATAGTTGAATTCACTGTTTGTTCAAGTTTGCTTGTGTTGAGTTCCGCGGGATTGGCTGAATGATCAGCGCTGGTCCGTTTCCGTTGATGGCTGTGGTTGCACTGTTGGCGCTGGCGATTGGCTGGTTCTTCGCGCGTGCATTGGCGCCGGCTGCCGATGGAGTGCGTAGCCGTGCTGGCGCGGTGGTACTGGATGCGTTTCTGCTGGGCTTGCTGGGCGCACGTCTGGGTCATCTGGTGATGCATGCTGGCGACTATCTGTCGCAGCCGCTGTCCATCATTCGTCTGGGTGATGGCGGTTATTCGATCTGGGCCGGCCTGCTGGTCGCCGCCGCCTACGCGTTGTGGAAGACCCGCCAGCGCATCCTGCGCAAGCCGGTGTTGCTGGGTCTGGCAGCGGGCGCGGCGTTCTGGGCAATTGGCGGGATGGCGTTGTTTGCGTTGCAGCGATCGTCGATTCCGCTGCCGGATGCGGTGCTGGTTGACATGCAGGACAAGCCAGCGCCGCTGACCGCATTTGCTGGCAAGCCAACCGTGATCAATCTGTGGGCGACTTGGTGCGGCCCGTGTCGGCGCGAGATGCCGGTGCTGGCACAGGCGCAGCAGGCGCATCCGCAGGTGCAGTTCGTGTTTGCCAATCAGGGCGAAACCCGCGATGAAGTCGCCGACTACCTACGCACCGAAAACATGCAGCTGAGCAACGTGCTGCTGGATGCAGAGTCGCGGGTAATGCAGCAGACCGGTGCCCGCGCCCTGCCGACAACGTTGTTCTTCGGCGCCGATGGGCGGCTGCGCAATGTGCACATGGGCGAGCTGTCGCGCGCCACGCTGGAAGCGCGCCTGCGCGAAATGCAATAACCCCTTTCCTGAAAGAGACACACGATGATGCGTTCCCGTTCGATGTTGCTGTTGTTGTCCGCCATGACGCTGGCGCCGCTGGCCTGCGCACAGACTGCCAGTGCCCCCGCGGCTACTGCGGCAAAGCCGGCTGCGGCCAATGAGCCGGCGGTAGTGAAGACCCTGCGCTCGCAGGGCGTGGAGTTCATGGGCACGTTCGAAACGCCGGTTGGCCTGACCGGCTATGCCGGCGTCGCCGGCCAGCGTCCGCTGGGCGTGTATGTGTCCAAGGATGGTGAGTACGCGGTGGTTGGCACGTTGGTGAACGCCAAGGGTGAGGACGTCAGCGCCGCCAAGCTCAAGGAGCTGGTATCCGGGCCGATGGGCCAGCAGGCCTGGGCGAAGGTCGAGGCCAGCCATTGGGTGCGCGATGGCAAGGCCGATGCGCCGCGCGTCATCTATTCCTTCAGCGACCCGAATTGCCCGTACTGCAACCGCTTCTGGGAAGCCGCGCAGCCGTGGGTGGCCGCAGGCAAGGTGCAGATCCGGCAGATCCTGGTCGGTGTGATCCGCGAGGACAGTGCCAACAAGGCCGCTGCCATTCTGGGCGCGGCTTCGCCGGAGCAGGCGCTGATCCAGAACGAGCGAGACTTCGCCAAGGGCGGCATCAAGCCGCTGGCGACGGTGCCGGCGGCAGTGCAGGCCAAGCTGCGCGCCAACGAAGCATTGATGCTGGATCTGGGTTTCCAGGGCACGCCTGGCATCCTGTTCAAGGACGCAGACGGCACGGTGCAGATGCGCTCGGGCATGCCGCAGGGTGATGACATGCAGACCGTGCTCGGCCCGCGCTGATCGCTGAAGCGGGCGGCGGCGATGTAATAGTCTCCGCCGCCATAGGCTGACTAAGCTGGCCCCGTTATTGAGGAGCCAGCCATGAGTCACGACCACAACCATCTGCCCAGCGAAATCCGTCACGAGAAACCACTGTGGTGGGCGCTGGGCTTGACCACCGCCTATCTGGTGGTCGAAGTCATTGGCGCGTTCTGGACCAACAGCCTGGCGCTGTTGTCAGATGCCGCGCACATGGCAACCGATGCCATCGGCCTGATGATCGCCTTGACCGCCGTTCGTCTGAGCCGGCGCCCGCCTGATGCCAAGCGCACCTATGGTTATGCGCGTCTGGAAGCCTTGGGCGCCGTGGCCAATGGCCTGCTGTTGTTCGGCGTGGGCATCTACATCCTGTTCGAGGCCGCGCAGCGCTTCCAGCAGCCGCAGGACATTGCTTCCACCGGCATGATGTGGGTGGCCGCATTTGGCCTGGTGGTGAATCTGATCGCCATGCGCCTGCTCAGTGCCGGCAGCGGCGAGAGCCTCAACGTCAAAGGCGCCTACCTGGAAGTGTGGAGCGACATGCTTGGCTCGGTGGCGGTGATCATCGGCGGTCTGATCATTCATTTCACCGGTTGGACCTTGGTTGACCCGATTCTGGCGGTGCTGATTGGTTTGTGGGTGCTGCCACGCACCTGGGTGCTGCTGCGCGATGCGATCAACGTCTTGTTGGAAGGCGTGCCCAAGGGCGTGGTGCTGGCGGATATCGAAGCGGCGCTGCGCGGGCATGCCGGTGTTGCCGGTATCCATGACCTGCATGTGTGGGCACTGGCATCGAGCACGCCGGCATTGACCGTGCATGTGGTGATGAATGATGGGCAGGCGCCGGATGTATTGCGTCGGCAGCTGGCTGATCTGCTGCATGAGCGTTTTGCTATCGATCATGTGACGGTGCAGGTTGAAGCTGATCACTGCGGCGATGATTGTGCTGACAAGAAGGCCGGTGGCGATGACCACGATCATGATCATGAAGGTCATGCGCACGGGCCGGATGATCAAGGCCATCACGGCCATGTGCACCGCTGAAGGTAGTGCCGAGCCATGCTCGGCAGAGGC
Organism: Stenotrophomonas sp. STEN030; assembly: GCF_056759995.1. NCBI lineage: Bacteria > Pseudomonadati > Pseudomonadota > Gammaproteobacteria > Lysobacterales > Lysobacteraceae > Stenotrophomonas > Stenotrophomonas sp. STEN030. The sequence goes on from NZ_JBRREB010000064.1 coordinate 11,168, forward strand.
TCTACAGGTGATCCATCGGCCTTATTTGTTGGTTGTTGGTTGTGGGAGCGGCGTAAGCCGCGAAGCTGGCATTGCTGGAATTGCCGGAACAACTGCAATCTGATTGATCTGTGGTTTCGCGGCTGACGTCGCTCCCACAACCTGGCGCGCGTGCCGGTAAGGCTCCTGCCGAGCATGGCTCGGCACTACAGGTCGAATGAAAAACGGAGCCTTTCGGCTCCGTTTTTCATTCAATCAACCAGCAAAAACTCAAACCACCGGCTCACGCAGCTCCGGCATGTCCCAGCCCTTGCGCGGCGCAAAGCGATCGCCATGGCGCGCCTGCAAGGTCTTCAACTTCTCAACCAACACATCCACGCCAGTCGCGCGGATATGCTGGATCGGGCCGCCACGGAACGGGGCGAAACCGGTGCCGAAGATCACGCCGGCATCGAGCAGGTCGGCATCGGCGACCACGCCGTCGTGCAGGCAGGCCACGGCTTCGTTGAGCAACGGCAGGATCAAGCGGTCTTCCAGATCCGATGGCGCCTGGTAGTCCTTGGCGACCTCTGGTTTTACGGCGCGGCCGTTTTCCCACTTGTAGATGCCCTGGCCGTCCTTCTTGCCGCGCTTGTTGGGCTCGACGGTAGCCAGTGCGGCCGGGATCTGCAGGCCGAGGAACGGTGCCAGCTCCTTGCCGACACCTGCAGCCACGTCCAGACCGACCGTATCCAGCAGCTCGATCGGGCCCATCGGCATGCCGAACTTGACCGCAGCCTTGTCGATTACCGGACCGGGAATGCCTTCGGCATACGCGGTGGCGGCTTCCAACATGTACGGGAACAGCACGCGGTTGACCAGGAAGCCCGGCGTTCCTGCCACCGGCACCGGGAACTTGCCCAGTGCCTTGCAGAATGCCGCCAGGCGCTTCTCGGTTTCCGGCGCCATGCCGTCGTGGTGGATGATCTCCACCAGCGGCATCTGCGCTACCGGGTTGAAGTAGTGCAGGCCGGCAAACTGCGCCGGGCGCTGGATGTGGTCACGCAGCTCGACCAGCGGGATCGAGGAGGTATTGGTGGTCAGCAGCGCGTCGGCCTTCATCTTCGGCTCCAGCGTCTGGTACAGCGCACGCTTGGCTTCCGGGTTCTCGATGATGGCCTCGATGACCAGATCGGCCTGCGCCACGCCTTCACCGGCCAGGTCAGCCTTCAGCCGTGCCGCGACTTCCGGGCGCTTGCTCTCGTCGCGCACCTTTTTGTCGAATAACGCCTGCGCGCGGGTCATGGCCGGGTCGATGAAACGCTGCTCACGGTCCTGCAGGGTCACGTTGAAGCCCTTGTAGGCCGCCCAGGCAGCGATGTCGCCGCCCATCACGCCGGCACCGACCACGTGCACGTGCTTGATGCCGGAGTCCTTGCCGCCCAGGCCCTTGAGTCGTTCGGTCAGGAAGAAAATGCGGATCAGGTTGCGCGCGGTCGGGCTGCTGGCCAGCTTGACCACGGCGCGGCGCTCGGCATCCAGACGGTTCTGGATCGGGCTGCCACCGGTGCGTTCCCAGGTGCTGATCAGCGCGTAGGGCGCCGGATACTGGTCCTTCTTGGCCTTGCGCGCGACCTGCTTGGCCATCTGCGGGGCGAGGATCTTGCGGGCCAGGAAGGTATTGGTGGCCCAGGCGGTAGCGCGTTGCTTGAACGGCCGGGTTACCTCGGTCTGCAGCAATGCGATGGCCGCATCGACCAGCACCGCCGGGGCGGCGACCTTGTCTACCAGGCCAATCGCGCGCGCGGCCGAGGCCGACAGAGTGCGTCCGGTCAGCATCATGTCCATCGCGGCCGGCGCGCCGACCAGCTGGGGCAGGCGCGAGCTGCCGCCCCAGCCCGGGAAGATGCCCAGCTGGGTCTCCGGCAGGCCGATGCGGGTGGATTGATCGTTGGAGGCCACGCGGTAGCGGCAGGCCAGCGCCAGCTCGGTGCCGCCGCCCAGGCAGTGGCCGTGGATCGCGGCAACAGTGGGGCAGGGCAGTTCGGCCAGCTTCTGGTAGACGCTCTGGCCGCGGCGGATGGCGTCATTGACGGTGCCGCGGCGGTCGAATTCCTGGAATTCCTTCAGGTCGGCACCGGCGATGAAGCCGGCCGCCTTGGTCGAACGCACCACCACGCCCTTGGGCGGGTCGATGGCCAGGCGCTCGACGATATCGCCCAGTTCCAGCAGCACGTCCTGCGACATGGCATTGACCGGGCTGTCCTTGCGGTCGAGGCTGAGCACTGCCACGCCATCCTCGCGCAGCTCGGTTTGCCAATGATTGAAGCGGAGCCCGTCGAAGCCTGAGAGCATGGGACGTTCCATCCGGTTGTGTATGGAGAAGGCCGCTATGATCCAGAGGTTGTTTCCCTGCCGTCAAATCCCAATGTCAGGAAATGAGTTGTGCTTATCTGGTCAATGCCCCTGCAGGTTAGCCGAACGGGAGTTAAAAGCTGGTGCGGTGCCGCTGGGACAGGGTGCTGAACTTTTGCCGCGAACAGCGGTCTTAATGCCCGACGTCGGTTGGGCTGACAGGAGTGCGGCCCGTTATGGCCGAGGTTGAAACACCGCAGGAGCTGGACCTGGAACTGGTCCGGCGTGTGCAGCGCGGCGAAAGCGCGGCGTTCGATGTGTTGGTACGCAAGTACCAGCATCGGATCATCGCGTTGATCGGGCGCTACATCGCCGACTGGAGTGAATGTCAGGACGTGGCCCAGGACACTTTCGTGCGCGCATACCGTGCGCTCGGGAATTTCCGTGGCGACGCCCAGTTCTATACCTGGTTGCATCGGATCGCAGTGAATACCGCAAAAAACTATCTGGCAGCACACAACCGGCGTCCCCCCACCGACGACATCGAAATCGGTGACGCCGAGCAGTTCGACAGTGGGGTCCGCTTGCGCGACAACGACACGCCCGAGCGTGAGTTGATGCGCCAGGAACTGGAACAGACCGTGATGAAGGCGGTTGATGCGTTGCCCGAAGAGCTGCGCTCAGCCATTACGTTGCGAGAGGTGGAAGGCATGAGTTACGAGGATATCGCGCAGAAAATGGGATGCCCGATCGGTACGGTGCGGTCGCGGATCTTCCGTGCCCGCGAGGCCATTGATGCACAGCTGCGTCCCTTGCTGGATACCCCCAGCGCTACCCGTGAACGGAGTCGCGTATGAACCCGCAAGACCGTAACCCGGTGTCGGCCGGTGCTGCGCCGGATAAATTCGAATTGCACTACCGCCAGCAGTTGTCGGCGCTGGTGGATGGCGAGCTGGCCGCCGATGAGGCGCGCTTCATGCTGCGCCGGCTGGAACACGACAGTGAGCTTTCGGCCTGCCAGGAACGCTGGCAGGTATTGGGTGACGTGATGCGCGGCCAGGCCTGCGCCCCGGCGCCCTTGGATTTCAGTGCGCGGGTGCGACAGGCGGTGGACGCCGATGCCCGCCAGAACGGGCCAATAGTTGCCGCACCTGCCCAACAGCGCGCCGCCCGTACTGGCTGGCGGCGTTGGGGTGGCGGTGCCGCCCTGGCTGCCTCGGTGGCGGCGGTGGCCTTGTTCATGGCCCGCGAGCAGCTGCCGGAAGTCAATGTGCCCACACCGGTCATCGCGACCACGGCGGAAGTTGCGCCTGCACCCGTGCAGCCTTCGGCGCCGACTGCGGCTGATGCTGGCAATGTCGCCGGGCTGGTGGCTGCGGCTCCTGCAGTTGCCGCCGCAGTGACCCGCCGTCAGGACGCCAGTGCCCGCCGTGGCAGTGCAACCCGCACCCAGCAGGCGGCACGCGCCGGTACCGCGCGCATGGCCGAGCCGCAGCGGGCAATTGCTTCAGCGCCAGTAATGCCGGCAACCCCGGCACTGCGCCAGGACCCGTTTGCCACTGGCAATGGGGTGCTGCATGCGCGGCCGTGGCCGCGCTCGACGGTGGCGCCATCGTTGTCGCAGGGGGCGCTTAACGCAAGTTTCCCTGCACAGGAGCAGGGTGGGGCGACGTTCTACCCGTTTGAACCGCGCATGCCGGCACAAAGTGCCGACGATGCCGAGTCGCGCAGGCTGTTGCCGCGTCAGTGAGTATTGCTTGCCGGTCGTCCGCCTCAGGGCGACCGGTTCTTCCCCGGATTCCAGGTTTGTGCGCTGTTGGCTTGCGTACCGGGCTTGGCTGTTCTTTCCCGCTTTGACTGAATTGGAGGCTCGAAGCTGATGACCCCACGTATCCAAAACAAGGTGTTTGGCCTGCTGGCGATGACTCTGCCGTTGGTGGCCTGCGCCCAGAGCCCAGCCCCGAATGCCCCGGCCGAACAGGTCGCCGCTACCCGTGCCGCGCCCGCGCCGCAGCTGGTGCAGGGCCTGCCTGACTTCACCCAGCTGGTCGACCAGGTCGGTCCGGGCGTGGTCAAGGTCGATACCGTGATTGGTGCACGCCGCAACCCGCGCGCTGCCCAGCAGGGCCCGGACATGGACCAGATGCCGGAGTTCTTCCGCCGCTTCTTCGGTCCGGATTTCCAGATGCCGGGGCCGGGCCAGCAAGGGCCGGACAGCGGTCCGCGCGGGCGCAGCATGGGCTCGGGCTTCATCATCTCCAATGACGGCTATGTGCTGACCAACCACCACGTCATCGATGGTGCCGAGTCGGTCAAGATCACCTTGAGTGATCGCCGTGAGTTCACCGCCAAGGTGGTCGGCAGTGATGCCCAGTACGACGTGGCGCTGCTGAAGGTCGAAGGGCGCAACCTGCCGACCGTGCGGGTGGGCGATTCGAATACGCTCAAGCCGGGCCAGTGGGTGGTGGCGATCGGGTCGCCGTTTGGCCTGGACCATTCGGTCACCGCCGGCATCGTCAGTGCGCTTGGTCGCAATACCGGTGGGCAGGAACAACGCTATGTGCCGTTCATCCAGACCGACGTGGCGATCAATCAGGGCAACTCAGGCGGTCCTCTGCTGAATACGCGTGGTGAAGTGGTCGGCATCAACTCGCAGATCTTCTCCGCATCTGGCGGCTACATGGGCATCAGCTTCGCGATCCCGATCGATCTGGCGATGAATGCGGTCGAGCAGATCAAGAAGACCGGCAAGGTCAGTCGCGGCCAGTTGGGCGTGATGGTCGGCGAAGTGACCAGCGATATCGCGCAGGGCTTCAAACTGCCGGACAGCCGTGGTGCGCTGGTCAACCAGATGGTGCCCGACAGCGCAGCGGCCAAGGCGGGTATCGAGGTGGGTGACGTGATCCGTGCGGTCAATGGCACCGAGATCAATACTTCCAGCGAGCTGCCGCCGATGATTGGCGCGATGCCGCCGGGTAGCAAGGTGCGCATGAGCATCCTGCGTGACGGCAAGCCGCGTGAGATCACCGTGACCTTGAGCGAGCTGGCCGAAGACGCGGCACGGCCGGGCAACACCGCCTCGGCGGCCGATGACGCCAAGCCGCAGGCCGGTGCCAATGCCCTGTTGGGGCTGGAAGTGGCCGACCTGACCGCCGCCGAGCGCCGCCAGCTTGGCCTGGATTCCGGCGAGGGCGTGCGTATCACCGGCGTCAACAGCCAGTCCGGCCGTGAGGCAGGTCTGGCCCCGGGTATGGTGGTGCTGCAGGTCGGGCGCGCCCCGGTCGGCAGTGTTGCCGCCCTGAACCGGGAGCTGGGTGGCTACAAGAAGGGTGATGTGGTCATGCTGCTGGTCCGCGCTGGTGCCAACAGCGCCTTCGTTCCGGTCCGTACCGGCGAATAAGCCCGCCACGCCTTGCGATAGCAACGGGAGCCGCCTTCGGGCGGCTCCTTTCGTTCAGCTGCCAGCCAAACCCTGTGCGGGGCTTGGCTCCGGCATGCGATAATGGCCCGTTATCCTGACGACGCAGCGCCGCCGCCGCCACCTATGTCACATGATTCGATGCGGATGATCCGCAACTTCTCCATCATTGCCCACGTTGACCACGGTAAGTCCACCTTGGCCGACCGCATCATCCAGTTGTGTGGCGGCTTGACCGCGCGCGAAATGGAAGCGCAGGTCCTGGACAACAACCCGATCGAGCGCGAGCGTGGTATCACGATCAAGTCGCAGTCGGTGTCGGTGCCGTATACGGCCCGCAACGGCCAGACCTACTTCCTGAACTTCATCGACACCCCCGGCCACGTCGACTTCTCCTATGAAGTCAGCCGCTCGCTGGCCGCCTGCGAAGGCGCGCTGCTGGTGGTCGATGCGGCCCAGGGCGTGGAAGCGCAGTCGGTTGCCAACTGCTACACGGCCATCGAACAGGGCCTGGAAGTGGTGCCGGTGCTGAACAAGATCGACCTGCCGACCGCCGATATCGACCGTGCCAAGGCCGAGATCGAGGCCGTGATCGGCATCGATGCCTCCGACGCGGTGGCCGTCAGCGCCAAGACCGGCCTCAACATGGAAGAGGTGCTGGAAGCCATCGTGCACCGCATCCCGGCGCCGGTTGACCGTGGCAGCGACAAGCTGCAGGCGCTGATCATCGACTCCTGGTTCGACAATTACCTGGGTGTGGTCTCGCTGGTACGCGTGATGCAGGGCCAGATCAAGGCCGGCGACAAGATCCAGGTCATGTCCACCGGCCGTTGGCATCTGGTCGACAAGGTCGGCGTATTCACCCCCAAGCGCAAGGAAATGCCTGCGCTGCGTGCCGGTGAAGTGGGCTGGATCAACGCCAGCATCAAGGACGTGCACGGTGCGCCGGTCGGCGACACCCTGACCTTGATGGCTGACCCGGCCGCCGAGGCGCTGCCCGGTTTCCAGGAAATGCAGCCGCGCGTGTTCGCCGGCCTGTTCCCGGTTGATGCCGAGGACTACCCGGACCTGCGTGAAGCGCTCGACAAGCTGCGCCTGAACGACGCTGCGCTGCGCTTCGAGCCGGAAAGCTCCGAGGCGATGGGCTTCGGCTTCCGCTGCGGCTTCCTCGGCATGCTGCACATGGAAATCGTGCAGGAGCGGCTGGAGCGCGAGTACAACCTCGACCTGATCAGCACCGCGCCGACGGTGATCTACGAGGTGCTCAAGACCGACGGCAGCATCCTGATGATGGACAACCCGGCCAAGTTGCCGCAGGGCAATGCCGTCGCCGAGATCCGTGAGCCGATCATCCGCGCCAACATCCTCACCCCCGAGGAATACATCGGCAGCATCATAAAGCTGTGCGAAGAGAAGCGTGGCAGCCAGATCGGTATCAACTACATGGGCAGCCAGGTGCAGATCAGCTATGAGCTGCCGATGGCCGAAGTGGTGTTGGACTTCTTCGACAAGCTCAAGTCGGTCAGCCGTGGCTACGCCTCGCTGGAATACCACTTCGTGCGTTTCGAGGCCGGTCCGTTCGCACGCCTGGACGTACTGATCAATGGCGACAAGGTCGATGCACTGTCCTTGATCGTCCACCGCAGCCACGCGGATCGCCGCGGCCGCGAGCTGTGCGAAAAGATGAAGGACCTGATTCCCCGGCAGATGTTCGACGTGGCCATCCAGGCTGCTGTCGGCGCGCAGATCATCGCCCGTACCACGGTCAAGGCCATGCGCAAGAACGTATTGGCCAAGTGCTATGGTGGCGACATTTCGCGTAAGAAGAAGCTGTTGGAGAAGCAGAAGGAAGGCAAGAAGCGCATGAAGCAGGTGGGCCGTGTGGAGATCCCGCAGGAAGCCTTCCTTGCTGTGCTGCAGATGGACAAGTAACAGTGGTTCGGGAGTTGGGGATCGGGATTGGAAAGGGCGGCGTACGCTCTGACTATTGCGGATCTCCAACCACGAATCACCAGTCTCATTCCGAAGGAATTTGAATGAAATGGTTTGAAATCATCCTGGTTGTGCTGACCCTGGGCTCGGGCCTGGTGGTGCTGCTGGACAAGCTGTACCTGCGCAAGCGCCGTGCCGAGAAGGCCAGCCTGCTGGATAGCGAAGAGCCGGCGGTGGTGGATTATTCGCGCGCGTTCTTCCCGGTGCTGGCAGTGGTATTGATCCTGCGCAGCTTCGTGGCCGAGCCGTACAAGATCCCGTCCAGCTCGATGATGCCCAACCTGCTGATCGGCGATTTCATCCTGGTCAACAAGTTCTCCTACGGCTTCCGCCTGCCGATCACCAATACCAAGATCATCCCGGTGTCCGAGCCCAAGCGCGGTGACGTGGTGGTGTTCAAGCCGCCGCATGCGCCGGACCAGAACTGGATCAAGCGCGTGATCGGCTTGCCAGGCGACCGCATCGGCTTCCACGGCGACACTTTGTCGATCAACGGCGTGCCGATGGTCTACGAAGATCGTGGCGAGTACATCGGCAAGGGCCCGGGCTCGGAAATGACCGGCGCCTCGCTGTTGACCGAGCAGCTGCCAGGCCGCAGCCATACCGTGCTGGAACTGCTGGGTCGTGCCGACCCGCGTGGCCAGGGCGACTGGGTGGTGCCGGAAGGCCAGTACTTCGTGATGGGTGACAATCGCGACAACAGCGAGGACAGTCGCTTCTGGACCCAGACCCACTTCCTGCCGGAAGAGAATCTGCGTGGCAAGGCGTTCCTGATCTGGCTGAACTGTGAAGGCTGGTTCTGCAAGGGTAGTTTCGAACCGTCGCGTATCGGGGCGGGCATTCAGTGAGTGGACAACGCGTTTCTGGGGAGATCGCAATGAAGCACAAGCAAGCAGGTATGACGCTGACCTCGTTCCTCGTGGTTCTGGCGGTAGTGGGCTTTGCGCTGTTTGTTGGCATGAAGCTGTTCCCGATGTACCAGGAGTATTACTCCGTACGTTCGGCGCTCAAGAGCATTGCCGCAGAGCCGGGTTCGGGCAGCCTCGATCCGGCCAAGGTGCAGGAGTTGTTCTTCAAGCGCATGGATATGAATTACGCCGATGACGTGAAGCCGGGCGATCTGAAGATCGAGCGCACCGATGGCGGCCTGCGCATGGTCGTCAGTTACGAAGTGCGTCGCGAAATGATTGGCAACCTCGATGTGGTTGGCAAGTTCAACGCATCCCAGGATCTGAACCGGACCGGTAGTGAATAGAACGTTCCAACGGGGTGACCTGATCGGTCATCCGTTCAAGGATCAGGGTCTGCTGATGCAGGCCCTGACCCACCGTAGCGCCGGCGCGCCGCATAACGAGCGCCTGGAGTTTCTGGGCGACAGTATCGTCAATATGCTGATTGCCGAGGCATTGTTTACCCGTTGGCCCAAGGCCGACGAGGGTGCGCTGACCCGTGCCCGCTCGGCGTTGGTTTGTGAAAGCGCGCTTGCGGTGATCGCACGTACGCTGCAACTGGGCGACCGATTGACGCTGGGCCCCGGTGAGATGAAGTCTGGCGGCCATCGCCGCGACTCCATCCTCGCCGACACCTTCGAGGCCGTGGTTGCCGCCATTTATCTGGACGCCGGTTTCGAAGCCTGCCGCGAGCGGATAATGCCGTGGTTCGAGGCCTCGCTGTCGGCAGTGCCGGTGGGCAAGCCCGAGAAAGACCCCAAGACACGCCTGCAGGAATGGTTGCAGGCCCGGCAGAAGACCCTGCCGGTATACGAGCTGGTATCGGAGACCGGCGACGACCACGCCAAGCACTTCCATGTGCGCTGTTGCGTGGCTGACCCTGCCGTAAGTACCGAAGGCGAAGGCACTTCGCGACGGCTGGCCGAACAACAGGCGGCAGCCGCCGCAATAGAGCAATTGGATTCCAAGTGAACGACACCTCCTCTCATCGCTGTGGCAGCGTCGCGGTCATTGGCCGCCCCAACGTTGGCAAATCGACCCTGACCAATGCCCTGGTTGGCGCCAAGGTCAGCATCGTCTCCAACCGACCGCAGACCACCCGTCACCGTCTGCTCGGCATCGCCACCTACCCGGAAGGGCAGCTGGTGCTGGTTGATACCCCCGGGCTGCATCGCCAGCAGAAGCGCGCGATGAACCGGGTGATGAACCGCGCCGCGCGCGCGTCGCTGGAAGGCGTGGACGTTGGCCTGCTGGTGATCGAAGCCGGTCGCTGGGACGAAGAAGACACCCTGGCCTTCAACGTACTGCGTGACGCAGGCGTGCCGGTTGTGCTGATCGTCAACAAGGTTGATCGGATGAAGGACAAGGGTGCGCTGCTGCCGTTCCTGCAGGAGATCACCGTAGGCCGCGAGTTCGCCGCCGTGCACCCGGTCTCGGCGCTCAAGCGCAACGGCCTGGAAGCGCTGGTACGCGACCTGATCGGGCTGGTGCCGGAAGGTCCGCCGATGTTCGGCGAAGACGAGATCACCGACCGCAGCCAGCGCTTCCTTGCCGGCGAGCTGGTCCGTGAGCAGCTGATGCGCCAGCTTGGCGAAGAACTGCCGTACGCCACCACCGTGGAAATCGAACGCTTCGCCGAAGACGGTGCACTGCTGCGCATCGGCGCGGTGATCTGGGTCGAGCGCGAAGGCCAGAAAGCCATCGTGATCGGCAAGGGCGGCACCCGCTTGAAGGAAATCGGTGCCAAGGCGCGTCTGCAGATGGAGCGTCTGTTTGGTGCCAAGGTGTTCCTGGAAACCTGGGTACGCGTACGCGAAGGCTGGTCCGATGACGAGGCCGCGCTGAAGGCCTTCGGCTACGGCGAGCAGTAAGCCTCGGTCCTGGGATCGGGAGTGGGGAATCGGGGATGAAACAGCCTGGTTCTGCAGACACTCGCGATTTCCGGCTGGCCCTTGGCCGCTGATCAGGGGGCATGATGAAAGCCTGCGCTGTGACAGCGACAAGCCGCTGCGGCTTTCCGAGTCTGGCGAAGCCTGGCGGGCTCATTATCGCTTGCTGTTGCGGCTCCCGAATCTCCACTCCTGATTCTTAGTCTTGGATGCGCATCGAAGACCAGCCCGCATACGTGCTGCATGCCCGGCCTTGGCGCGAAACCAGCTTGCTGGTCGAGGTGCTGAGTCTGGAACATGGCCGTTTGGGCCTGCTCGCACGCGGCGTGCAAGGGCCGAAGAAGCAGGCGCTGCGCGCCGCCCTGCAGCCGCTGCAGGCGATTCGCTTTGACGCGCAGCAAACCGGTGAGTTGGCGCAACTGCGTCGTGCCGAAAGCCAGGACGTGGCGCCGCGTCTACACGGCCACGCGATGCTGGCTGGTTTCTATATCAACGAACTGGTGATGCGCTTGACGCCGCGTCAGGACCCGTTGCCCGAGCTGTATGTGGCTTACGGCGAGCTGCGTGGGCAGTTGGACCGGGCGGATACGTTGGCGTGGTCACTGCGGCGCTTCGAGCGTGACCTGCTCGACGCATTGGGCTTTGGTTTCGACTGGAGTTGTGCCGGCGACGGTGAGCCCATCGATCCAGCCGCACGTTACCGATTGGATCCACTGCAGGGCCCGTTGCGCCTGCTCAGTGAACGCAACAACGAACGCCGCGCGCTGGCGACAGGCAGCGCGTTGCTGGCGCTGGCTGAAGACATGCAGCCCAGCAGCAGCGATATCGCCAGCCTGCGCCTGCAGATGCGCGCGGTGCTGCTGCATCACCTGGGCGGTCGCGGCCTCAAATCCTGGGAAATGCTGGGCGAACTGGCCCGTTAGCAACCGTAGTGGGGGGCGGGGCCGGGCGCCGGGAGGGGTCCGGAGTGGCCGCGGCCGGCGGGCACGGGCGGCACAGGCGGCGCCGCGGCGGCTG
>NZ_JBRREB010000065.1:0-22437 GCF_056759995.1 Stenotrophomonas sp. STEN030
GCCATGCTCGGCTGGGGCATTAGCGGCAGAGCCCCTGCCGAGCATGGCTGGGCACTACATGGGCTGGATCTGTGCATAAGGCTTCTGCCGAGCATGGCTCGGCACTACCCTGGCTACCTCAGCTGACCAGCTTCAGGCCGATCACTCCCGCCACGATCAGGCCGATGCACAGCAGGCGCGGCCAGCTGGCGCTGTCGCCGAACAGGATCACCCCGGCAATCGCCACGCCTACGGCGCCAATGCCGGTCCAGATCGCATAACCGGTGCCAACCGGGATGGTGCGCAGCGCCTGGGTCAGCAGCCATAGGCTGATGGCGGCAAACACCACAGTAAACAAGCTCGGCCAGAGCCGAGTGAAGCCTTCGCTGGACTTCAGGCCCAGCGCAAACCCAATCTCAAACAGGCCCGCAAGCAGCAGGTAGATCCAGGGCATCGCCAACTTCCTTTACAAAAAAGACGGCGGCCCGGTGCATTCACACCGGGCCGCCGTCGGCAAACGTCTGCAGCAGGTGCAGGGCGGGCCGTCCCGCCTGTTTTTGCGCAAAACCGGCGTACCGGTCCTGCGCAGGCAGTGCTTATTCGGCCAGATTGCGACCGTGGAACAGCTCTTCGATCTCGCGGCGCAGCAGCGCTTCGATCTTCATGCGTTCCTTGAACGACAGGTTCTTGGCCTTCTCTTCGAACAGGTACTTGTCCAGGTCAAAGTCCTGCAGGTGCATCTTCGTATGGAAGATATTTTCCTGATAGACATTGACGTCGAACATCTCGTAACGCGACTTGATGTTCTTGGCCAGGAAGTTCTGGATCGAATTGATCTTGTGATCGATGTAGTGCTTCTTGCCCTTGATGTCACGGGTGAAGCCACGCACGCGGTAGTCCATGATCACGATGTCTGATTCCAGACTCTCGATCAGGTAGTTCAGCGCCTTCAACGGCGAAATCACGCCACAGGTTGCCACGTCGATATCGGCGCGGAAGGTTGCAATACCTTCCTGCGGGTGCGTTTCCGGATAGGTGTGCACAGTGATGTGCGACTTGTCCATGTGCGCGACCACGGCATCGGAGATCAACTCCTTGCCGGCCTGCTTCTTGTCGATCACCGGTTCCTCGGAAATGAGAATTGTGACCGAGGCACCCTGGGGGTCGTAATCCTGACGCGCAATGTTCAGGATGTTCGCACCGATGATTTCAGCCACATCGGTGAGGATCTGCGTGAGTCGATCGGCGTTGTATTCCTCGTCGATGTACTCGATATAACGCTGGCGCTCCTCTTCGGTACGCGCATAGCAGACGTCATAAATGTTGAAGCTCAAGGCCTTGGTGAGGTTGTTGAATCCTTGCAACCTCAGGCGAGGCAACGGCTTGACCACGGCGGTCGATCCTGTAGATGGTGGGAAAGGCGGAAGTATGGGGCAAAGTGGGTCGCTGTGATACTTGAACCTTTATGCCCGTTTGCCCCTTATGCTCAGCGTCGTTAAGCTTGCCCATTAAGCAAGTTCATCCAAACTGTGAACGCCATCATGAGCCCAGGTAACGCCACCACCGCGTCAAACGTGCGTCTTGCCTCCAGCCCGCTGGCGCTGGACATTGCCACCATCGACCGCTTTCTGGCCCATAGCCACCGCCGCCGCTACCCGGCGCGGACCGATGTGTTCCGTCCGGGTGACCCTGCCGGGACCATGTATTACGTGATCAGCGGCTCGGTCAGCATCATTGCCGAGGAGGACGACGACCGTGAACTGGTGCTGGGCTACTTCGGTGCCGGCGAGTTTGTCGGTGAAATGGGCCTGTTCATCGAGTCGGACAAGCGCGAAGTCATCCTGCGCACCCGCACCCCCTGCGAGCTGGCCGAGATCAGCTACGAGCGCCTGCACCAGCTGTTCCTGGGTCCGCTGTCGGTAGACGCGCCCAAGCTGCTGTACGCCATCGGCTCACAGATCTCCCGGCGCCTGCTGCACACCAGCCGCAAAGCCAGCCGCCTGGCCTTCCTGGATGTGACCGACCGCATCATCCGCACCCTGCACGATCTGTCCAAGGAGCCGGAGTCGATGAGCCACCCTCAAGGCACCCAGCTGCGCGTTTCCCGTCAGGAAATCGCCCGACTGGTGGGCTGCTCACGTGAAATGGCTGGCCGCGTGCTGAAGAAGCTGCAGGTCGATGGCCTGCTGCATGCCCGCGGCAAGACAGTGGTTCTTTACGGGACGCGGTAGCACCCGCGCTGATACGTATTCACGTATCAACCCCATGGTTTGCGGAGCAAACCATGGGCCCCGCCTCATCAGCTCCCAATTCCCCGCGCCTGTCGGCGCGCCCCCTTTACTAAAGGGGGCTGTCTGGCTTGATTTACCTCGGGAAAGCCACCTGCCTGCGATCTGGTAACCCGGGTAAGCGGCGCGCACCCAGGGTTCTTGGCGCCGTTGCGGGCATGCCCCCAGGCACCCACCAATCGATGTGATGTTTACCGACTTCCTGCAGGCGTTACATCTGGCGTGCGGCATCGTTGAAGTGTGATGTCTGTCGGTGCCGTAAATCTCATTCACCGTTGCGAACTTCCGAGCTATGTCGTGCTCGATGCCACGCCAGATCGCCATTCCGAGCGCCAAAGTGGTTGGTCACTTCGCTGACATAGCCACGAATTAGCGACCGTTCGGCGCTGATATTGGTCAGAAATCGACCCGGGCCATTACTTACCGATGTAGCTTTCCTTGACCTGCCCTGCCATGGCCCGCAGGCTTGGGGCATGGAATTTGGCAATGAATTTTACTGGTTCATCCTGATCGGCCTGGGCGCGCAGCTGGTGGATGGCGCGCTGGGCATGGCGTTCGGGCTTATCTCGTCCTCGGTGCTGCTGAGCATGGGGCTGCCGCCTGCCGCGGTCAGCGCCAGCATCCATACCGCCGAGGTGTTCACCACGGGCGCTTCCGGGGTCTCGCATCTGGTTGCAGGCAATGTGGATAAGCGCCTGTTCTTTCGCCTGGCAATACCCGGCGCCATCGGCGGTGCAATCGGCGCCTATGTGCTTACCCAACTGCCCGGCGATGTCGTACGCCCCTTCATCTACCTCTACCTGCTGGTGCTGGCGATTTTCATCCTGGCGCGCGCGGCCGGTAAGTTCATGGCCAAGCAGGAAGTGAAGCGGGTACCGGTACTGGGCTTCTTCGCCGGCCTGCTGGACGCCACCGGTGGCGGCGGCTGGGGGCCGGTGGCCACGTCCACCCTGCTGGCCCGAGGCGGTCAGGCACGCACCACCATTGGCTCGGTCAACGCGGCCGAGTTCGTCGTCACCTTGTCGATCTCGGCGACCTTCCTGCTGACGATGGGCCTGCAGCATCTGTCCATCGTCGCCGGCCTGCTGGTCGGCGGGATGATGGCCGCGCCGGTGGCGGCACTGCTGGTGAAGCGGGTCAAGGAGCGCTGGGTGCTGATTGCCGTCGGCGTGCTGGTGCTGTCGATCAGCCTGTTCCAGATTGGAATGGCGGTGCTGAAGCTGCGAGGGGCTTGAGGGACTTGAGGGACTTGAGGGACTTGAGGGACTTGAGGGACTTGAGGGACTTGAGGGACTTGAGGCGCTTGAGGCGCTTGAGGCGGCCTTGCTCTTAATAGCCCCTCTCCCGTTCACGGGAGAGGGGTTGGGGTGAGGGTAGCTTTTGCCTTAAAGCCTTAAAAGCTCCCCTCATCCGCCCTTCGGGCACCCTCTCCCGTAAACGGGAGAAGGGATGTCGGCTTCGGCAGGCCTTGCTGGTGCGTCAAAAGCCCCCTCATCCGCCCTTACGGGTAACTTCTGCCGCAAGCGGGAGAAGGGATGTCGGCAACGACTGGATCGTTGCCCTCCGCTTTGGATTACCTGGGCAGCGGCTTGCCGCCGCGCCCCGGGCAGCCCCAGTTGAGGATCGGGGTGCCGGCCGGCAGTACCTTGCCGAAATACTCCACCCGCGAATGCTTGGGGTTGACCACCACCGGCGCCTTGGCGGCCTTCAGCAGCGGCAGGTCAGCGGTGCTGTCGGAATAGGCGATGGCGATGTCGCCGTAGCCCCGCTCGCGCAGCATGCGCATCTTTTCTTCGTTGTGGCAGTGACGGGTGGCGCCCATCGCGCCCAGTCGCGGACCCACCTCGCTGCCGATCACCGGCACGCCCTGCTCGGCCACAAAGGCGAGGATGGCGCGGGCCAGCTCCGGCGGCGCGCCGGTGGCAACGATCACCCGGTCGCCGGCACGGCGGTGCGCGGCGAACACCTGCAGGGCATGCGGCAGCAGGTGCTGGCGGATCTCAGCCTCGTGCTTGAGCACGTACTGGTCGATCACCTTGTTGAACTCACGTGCCTGATGCAGGCCGAAGGTGGCGATCCAGACATAGCCGGAAATGCCAAATCGACGCGTCGGCAGCATCGCCACCAGCGGCCCCAACAGCGGCGTGGCGAGGATGGCCACCAGCAGTCGCAGCGGATTGCGCTTGATCAGCCAGGCGAACAGGTGACTGCCGGAATCGCCGTCGTACAGCGTGTGATCGAAGTCGAAGACGACCAGTTGCGCGTCGTCACGCGGGTTCGGGTAGGGATCAGTCATGCCGGGAAGAATAGCTGACGCAGGCCCTCGCCTGGCTCTTCGACGCGCATGAAGGTCTCACCGACCAGGAAGGCGTTGACCCCAGCGTCGCGCATCAGCTTGACGTCGGCCGGGCCCATGATGCCGCTCTCGGTGACCAGCAGGCGGTCGCGCGGCACGGCGTTGCGCATCTCCAAGGTCGTATCCAGCGAGACTTCGAAGGTGCGCAGGTTGCGGTTGTTGATGCCCACCAGCGGCACCGGCACCTGGATGGCGCGTTCCAGCTCGTCGATGTCGTGCACTTCCACCAGCACGTCCATGCCCAGCTGCATCGCCAGGTCGGACAGCTCGGCCAGCTGGCGGTCGTCCAGCGCCGAGACAATCAGCAGGATGCAGTCGGCACCGAGCACACGCGCCTCGTAGACCTGGTACGGGTCGATGACGAAGTCCTTGCGCAGCACCGGCAGCGTGCAGGCCTCGCGGGCCTGGCGCAGGTACAGGTCGGCACCCTGGAAGAAATCCACATCGGTCAGCACCGATAGGCAGCTGGCGCCGCCCAGTTCATAGCTCACTGCGATATCAGCCGGATGGAAATCCGGGCGGATCACGCCCTTGGACGGACTGGCCTTCTTGACCTCGGCAATCACTGCCGGGTCGCCATTGGCGATGGCCGCGTTCAGCGCATTGGCAAAGCCGCGCACCGGCGAGGCATCGCCCAGACGCGCCTTCAACTCGGCCAGCGGCACGTTGACGCTGCGCTCGGCTACCTCCTGCACTTTGCGGGCAAGGATGGTGTTGAGGATGTCGCTCATGGATCTGCTTCCTGGAAGACGGGCGTTGCTGACGCGGGTGATTGGGGGATTATCAGGGATTGCCGGCCAAGGCGCGGCTGGTGGCAACGTACTGCTGCATGCGCGCGCGGGCGCTGCCATCGGCAATCACCGCGCGGGCGCGGGCCAGGCCATCGGCGATGCTGTCGGCGACACCGGCCACATACAACGCGGCACCGGCATTGAGCGCGACGATATCGTTGGCCGGGCCCGGCTGGTTGTCCAGCACCGCGCGCAGCATGGCGATGGATTCTTCCGGGTTTTCCACCTTGAGGTTGCGGCTGGCCGACATGGCGATACCGAAATCTTCCGGATGAATCTCATACTCGCGCACCTTGCCGTCGCGCAGCTCACCCACCAAGGTGCCAGCGCCCAGCGAGATCTCATCCATGTTGTCGCGGCCCCACACCACCAGTGCGCGCTCGGCGCCGAGCTCGCGCAGCACGCGCGCCTGGATGCCGACCAGATCCGGGTGGAACACGCCCATCAGGATATTGGTAGCGCCGACCGGATTGGTCAGCGGGCCGAGAATATTGAAGATGGTGCGCACGCCCATTTCGCGGCGCACCGGCGCGACTACCTTCATTGCAGGGTGGTGCATGGGCGCGAACATGAAGCCGATGCCGGTCTGCTCGATGGCTTGCGCCACCTGCTCGGGCTGCAGCTCGATCACCGCGCCCAGCGCTTCCACCGCGTCGGCGCTGCCGGACTTGGACGACACGCTGCGGTTGCCATGCTTTGCGACCTTGGCACCAGCAGCAGCGACCACGAACATCGAGCAGGTGGAGATGTTGAAGGTATGCGAGCCATCGCCACCGGTGCCGACGATGTCGACCAGATGAGTCTTGTCGGCAACCTGCACCGGCCGCGCGAACTCGCGCATCACCGTGGCCGCGCCGGCGATCTCGCCGACGGTTTCCTTCTTCACGCGCAAGCCGGTGAGGATTGCCGAGGTCATGGTCGGCGAGATTTCGCCACGCATGATCTGCCGCATCAGATCGACCATCTCGTCGAAGAAGATCTCGCGGTGCTCGATGGTGCGTTGCAGGGCTTCCTGCGCGGTGATGGTCATGACAACTCCAGAATCAGGAAATAACGATGTAGTCGCTTTGGCTGTGGATGCCGGTGTGTGCGCCTCGGCGCAGCTGCACGTGCAGGCCACCGATCGGCCCGACTGGCAGGCAGCTGTCCACTTCCAGCAGCGCGTCGCGGTGCGGTTTGATCCACTGCGCTTCGGCCTGCGCCAGCGCCTTGCGCTTGGCCTCGACCGCATCGGCAGCGACCACCAGCAGATAGCGATGCGCTTCGCCGAATTCGCCTTCGACGTAGCCGCCGAGGTTGACGAAGAACAAAGTCGGCGCGTCGGCCGCAGGCGCGTCATCGCAGATGCGTACCTGCCAGTCGTCGACGCCATCGACCGTCATCCATGAATCCAGATGCAGGCCTGCAGCCTCGCCGAACCATTGCTGGCGCAGCTGCGGGTAGGCCTGCTCGATACTGGGGCCAACCCCGAACACCACGTCATGCACTTCGGTATTGGCGCGCGCATGGCGGCCACCGAGCATCACCACGAACAAGCGGAAATCCTCCAGGCTCACGGCGTCGGCCTCGCGGTAAGTGCCAGACGCAGGCCGAAGCCGATGAACAGCACGCCGGCCAGCTTGTCCAGCCACTGCATGCCACGCGCAGCCCACCGGCTGCTGCGCACACGATCGGCCGCCAACACGTAAGCCGCGTTGATCGGCAGCGCGTTGACCATGAAGATCAGCCCCAACAGCGCGAACGCCAACGGCTTGTTCTGCACCGACGGCGCGATGAACTGCGGCAGGAACGCCAGGAAGAACAGCACCACCTTCGGGTTCAGCACATTGGTCAGGAAGCCACCAGCGAATACCTGCCACCACGAACCAGCGCTGCCGCCGCTGGCGGCGATATCGGCCTGCAAGGTCGACTCACCGGTATTGCGCAGCAGGCGCACGCCCACCCACAGCAGATAAGCCGCGCCGATCCACTTGATCACGGTGAACAAGGTGGCCGAGGTCGCCAGCAGCACGCCCAATCCCAGCGAAGCCAGCAGCACATGCACCAGACAACCGGCGCTGATGCCGGCGATGGCGGCAAACCCGGCGCGACGGCCACCACGTAACGAGCGGCTGATGATGTACAACACATCCGGGCCCGGCGTCAGGTTGAGCAACCAGCCGGCCAGCATGAACAGCAGCAGCTGGCTCGGCTCGATCAACATGTGCGATCCAGGAAGTTCTTCATCAGCGCATGGCCGTGCTGGGTAAGAATGGACTCGGGATGGAACTGCACGCCTTCGACCGGATGCTCGCGGTGGCGCAGGCCCATGATCTCCTCCATCGAACCGTCCGGATTCTCAGTCCAGGCGGTGATTTCCAGCGCCGCTGGCAAGGTGTTCTTGTCCACCACCAGCGAGTGGTAGCGAGTGGCCTCGTAACGGTCCGGCAGGCCGGCAAACACGCCCTTGCCTTCATGCCGGATCGGCGAAACCTTGCCGTGCATGATGTTGCTGGCGCGGATCACGTCACCGCCATAGATCTGGCCGATGGCCTGATGGCCCAGGCACACACCGAACAACGGAATGCTCGGGCCGAGCTGGCGGATCACCTCCAGCGACACACCGGCTTCGTTCGGCGTCTTCGGGCCGGGCGATACCACGATGTGCGAAGGCTTGAGCGCGGCGATCTCGGCGACACTCATCGCGTCATTGCGCACCACCTTCACTTCGGCACCCAGCATCTGCAGGTATTGCACGAGGTTGAAGGTGAAGCTGTCGTAGTTGTCGATCATCAACAGCATGATTCAGTTTCCATCGCTAATCAGAAATATGGCGTAGACGTTTTCGGTGTAGGTGATTGGCCGGGCTATCAACTGCTCGCCGGACGATGGTGCCGCATAGCCCACATTGCGACTACCGCTGACCTGTACCCGGTCCAGCGAATCGCTTTCCCTATGGAAGGTGTCTGCTCTGTTTACATTCGGCCAGCTACCGGCCTGCACACCGTAAGCAAAACTGGGGGCGACATCGGAAATCGTATACAGGCCGATGATCTTCGCCCCGTAGGCATCCGCGAGTCCCTTGGCAGACGCGCGCGTCTGCGCAGCCGCTTCGGCCTTGAGTTCGGCTCGAAGGCGCGCCTCACCCGAATACATCGGAGCAGCAGTCCGCACCTGGACCTCCTTGCTGGCGTTCAACTCGCCAAGAAAGGCCTGCAGCTGCTCCGGTTTCTCGAACGCACCTTCCAGGTCACGGCTGACGGCGGTGCCTACAAACACATCCTCATCGTCCTTGTAACGCGTGGATGGCTCGATGCTCAGGTTGTCCATGCGCACTGTCTCGGCAATGGCGCCGTGCTTGGCGAACAAGGCCATGGTCCGCTCCGCATTGGCCTGAACCTTGCGCCGCGCGATATCGGTCTGCATATCCACCGACTCCAGCGCGATCTTCACCACGAATCGATCCGGCATCACCTTGCGGCTGGCATCACCCTTCACCAGCAGGTGCGGCTGCGAGGGAATGGAGTTGGCCTGTGCCCACGCCTGCGGGACAGCGGCAAACAGCAACGATGACCACAGCAACATGCGGGGCAACTTCATGCGGCACTCCTTGTCATGGTGAGAGAAACATCTGCTTTCGATGAAACCAACGTGCGAAACGCGGCTTACAAGCCCTTCGCCGCCTGCGCCACCGCACGGAACAGCGCGCGGCCCTTGTTCATGGTTTCCTGCCATTCGGCATCGGGATCGGAGTCATAGACCACGCCGCCGCCGGCCTGCACGTACAGGTAACCGCCCTGGATCACCGCGGTGCGGATGGCGATAGCGGTATCGGCATCGCCGTTCCAGCCGATATAGCCGACCGCGCCGGAATACACATTGCGCTTGACCGGTTCCAGTTCGCGGATGATTTCCAACGCGCGTATCTTCGGCGCGCCACTGACGGTGCCGGCCGGGAAGGTCGCGCGCATCACATCGCTGTAGCTCAGCCCAGCCTTCAAGGTGCCGGTGACTTCGCTGACGATGTGCATGACGTGGCTGTAGCGTTCGATCACGAACTGCTCACCGACCTTGACCGTGCCCGGTTCGGCGACGCGGCCCACGTCATTGCGGCCGAGGTCGATCAACATCACGTGCTCGGCGCGCTCCTTGGGATCGGCCAGCAGCTCGACTTCCAGCGCCTTGTCCAGCTCCGGCGTGGCGCCGCGCGGACGGGTGCCAGCGATGGGACGCACGGTGACGATGCCATCGCGCAGGCGCGCCAGGATTTCCGGCGAGGAGCCGACCACCTGGGTGCCGCCCACATCGATGAAATACATGTACGGCGACGGGTTCAACGCGCGCAGGGCGCGGTATACATCGATCGGCCGGGCGCGGAACGGCACACGCAGGCGTTGGCTCGGCACGACCTGGAAGATGTCGCCGGCACGCACGTAATCCTGCGCCTTGCGTACCACCGCGTGGTACTCCTCGCGGGTGAACGAGGACTGGAAATCCTGCTCGTCGATGGCATCGGAGACCTGCGACTGCGGGTAACCGGCACCGCCCTGACGCAAGCGGTGTGCCAGCTCATCGAGACGACGGTTTGCACGCGCCCAGGCCTGCGGCTGCGCTGGGTCGGCGTGCACGATCAGGTACAGGCGGCCCTTGAGGTTGTCGAATACCGCCAGCTCTTCGGACAGCATCAGCAGGATGTCGGGCGTACCGAGTTCGTCAGGCTTGTCGCCCGCGCCCAGATGCGGCTCGATGTACTGGATGCACTCGAAGCCGAACCAGCCGACCAGGCCTCCGGTGAAGCCCGGCAAGCCGTCCAGCTGCGGCACCGAGTACTGCTTGCGCAGCACTTCCACCTCGGCCAGCGGATCGGCTACTTCGCGGCGCTCGACCACTTCGCCCAGCTCGCTGACTTCCAGCGTATGGCCACGGAAGCTGTAGATGCGGCGCGCAGGCATGCCGATGATGGAATAGCGACCGAAGCGTTCGCCGCCTTCGACCGATTCAAACAGGTAGGTATACGGGCCGTCGGCGAGCTTCAGATAGACCGAAAGCGGCGTGTCCAGGTCGGACAGCACTTCGCGGACGACGGGTACGAAATTATGCGGGTGTGCGCTGTGGCCTTCAGCGGCCAGCTGCTGGAACTGCTCTTGCGTGATCAAGACGGCTTTCCTTCCGGGAATCGACGATGGCGGTACGGACGACGGCAACGGGCCACCATCGCCACCAGCGGCGAGCGGAAGAAAGGGAACGCTTGGTCGTCAAAATGGGCACCGGGCAACTTTACCGCAAGAACGGCGCCCGGTGTGCATCCGCAACATGATCAGATGCTTGCAGTGGCAACGATTCAGCCGCCCAGCAGTGGTGTTTCCGCCGGCAGGTGCATGCGTACCCGCCCGGCCACGCACTGGATGTGGAAGCGCCGCGCCTGCAGCGGTTCGCCGTCCAGGTTCAGGGTCAGCGGCTGCTCGGCCTCGATCCACAGCTCGCGCAGGCGGCCGCGTTCAGCCACCTGTTCCAGCGCGGCATGCTTGCCTTCGCTGAACAAGGTGCCGAGAGTGGACATCAACTCGCCGGACAGCTCCGGGACGATGGTCAGGTCCAGCAGGCCGTCATCAAGCAGCGCCTCGGGGCACAGTTGCTGGCCGCCGCCGGCCTGCCGGCCATTGCCGACGCCAAGGGCGATGAAGCCGCCCTGCCACTCGAAATCCTCGCCACGGATACGTGCCTGGATCGGCTCGATCCGGCCCAATTTGCCGATGCCGGTGATGACGTAGGCCAGGCCACCGAGCATCTTCTTCAGACCTTCGTGGGTTTCCACCGTAACTTCAGTGCCAAAGCCGCCACTGGCCAGGTTGGCGCACCAGTGCACCTTGCCGTCGCCTTCCACACGCAGCAGATCGATGGGGCGTGCCTGCGTGTGCGCGGGCAGCTGCAAAGCCGCAAACGGCTCGACGGGAATGCCGGCAGCGGTGGCGAAATCATTGGCGGTGCCGAGCGGCAGCAACGCCATAGCCGGCAATCGGGATGCATCCTGACCGGTGTGCGCCAGCGCCTCGGCAACTTCGC
The DNA here is from genome assembly GCF_056759995.1 of Stenotrophomonas sp. STEN030. Lineage (NCBI taxonomy): Bacteria > Pseudomonadati > Pseudomonadota > Gammaproteobacteria > Lysobacterales > Lysobacteraceae > Stenotrophomonas > Stenotrophomonas sp. STEN030. Next base: position 11,457 of record NZ_JBRREB010000065.1, read on the forward strand.
TCAAGGTGCCGTCACCGCCGCCAGCGATCAGCAACTGCGCCTGTGCGGCGATGGCTTCGCGCACATAACGCTCGGCGTCGCCGGCTTCCCAGGTCACCCGCACCTTGAGGTCCTGGCCCTGCCCGCGCAGCTGCCTAACCGCGTCACGCACGGCATCGTCGCCAGCGGATTTGCCGTTGAGGATCAGGTAGCAGGGCGCTGCTTGCATGCGGTTCTCCAGAGAAGGCGCGCAGCCTAGCAAGTGGATTGCTGCAAGCGGGTGAATGTCACCGCCTTGTCACAGCGCATCCGGAGAATGGAAGGCCATAGCAAGGACGATGGATGGAGGCAGGATCAGCCTCCGATGATTCCCCGGCCGCAACGGCAACGTTGCGGCTTTTTTTTGCTTCACCTGTAGAGCCGAGCCATGCTCGGCTGGGGCATTACCGGGGAATTCCAAAGATCACAGGCGAAGCCTCTGCCGAGCATGGCTCGGCACTACAGTTCAGCTGCCGCTGGCGAACTTCTGCAGTGCTTCGCCTTGCAGGCGATATACCGTCCACTCGTCCTGCGCTACTGCTCCAGCCGCTTTGTAGAACTCGATGGCCGGTGTATTCCAATCCAGTACCGACCATTCAAAACGACCACAGCCCTGCTCCACCGCCAGCCTGGCGATGTGCTGCAGCAAGGCCTTGCCAGCACCGCTGCCACGCGCTTCCGGGCTGACGTACAGGTCTTCCAGGTAGATGCCGTTGCGGCCCAGCCAAGTCGAATAGTTGTAGAAAAACACGGCGTAGCCAATCGCCTGACCATCGCGTTCGCAGATCAGCGCCTGCGCCTTGGCATCGGCAGAAAACAGGCTGGCACGGATGCCCGCCTCATCGGTCTGCACCGAGGATTCAGCCTTCTCGTAAATGGCCAGTTCGCGGATGAAGTGCAGGATCAGGCCTGCGTCATCGGCGATGGCCGGACGGATCTGCACTTCAGCCGCGCTCATCACTCAGCCTCGTGCCGCGGCGACATTGCCGCGCATCTTGGTGATCATCTCGGCGTAGTTGGGCGCGTTGAAAATGGCCGAACCGGCAACGAAGGCATCGGCACCGGCAGCAGCGATCTCACCGATGTTGTCGGCCTTTACGCCGCCGTCCACTTCCAGCATCACCGGCTTGCCGAGCTTGTCGATCATCGCCCGCACTGCACGCAGCTTGTCCAAGGTCGAGGGAATGAAGGCCTGGCCACCGAAGCCCGGATTGACCGACATCAACAGCACCAGGTCTAGGTCTTCCAGCACCCAGTCCAGCACTTCAACCGGGGTCGCCGGGTTCAGCACCAGGCCGGCCTTGCAGCCGTGCGACTTGATCAGCTGGATGGTGCGGTGCACGTGGCGGCTGGCTTCCGGGTGGAAGCTGATGATGCTGGCGCCAGCCTCGGCGAAGTCCGGCACGATGCGGTCCACCGGCTCCACCATCAGGTGTACGTCGATCGGCGCGGTGACACCGTGCTTGCGCAGCGCCTGGCAGACCATCGGGCCGATGGTCAGGTTGGGCACGTAGTGGTTGTCCATCACGTCGAAGTGGACCCAGTCGGCGCCAGCGGCCAACACGTTGTCGACCTCCTCGCCGAGCTTGGCGAAATTGGCCGAGAGAATGGACGGGGCAATGATGCAGTTGGACATGGCAGGACCTTCAGCGTTTACGCAGGGATTTGATGCGGTCGTAGGCGGCGTTGATCTGCCTGGCCTTCTTCTCGGCCTGGGCGCGCAGCTCGGGCGCGGCGCCGGCCACTTTGTCGGGGTGGTACTGGGACATCAGGCGGCGGTAGGCCAGGTCGATCTCGGCGTCGGTGGCGTCGCGGGTGACCCCCAGCTCACGGTACGGCAGGTCCTTGCCCAGCTTGAACCAGTCGTTGTCGAAGGCATGCCCCAGCAACAGGCCAATAATCCCGCCAAACAAGGGGTTGGGCCTGAAAAGCAGGGCCCCGGCGATGAAGCCGAACAGTTTTCCGTACCAGCGCATGGGTGGGTGAATGGCCTGTGGACAATCAAGACGTGCATTTTATGCCACAGCGGCCCGATCCGGCCGTACACTAGGCCGCCCGCCGACCAGCCGCGGGCCCTGCGGGTCTTCCAGACCCGGGTCCTCCAAGCCGGCGGCATTCATTGCCAAGTCCCAGGAGTGCCCGTGCCGACCACGCTGTTGCAATCCGATCTTCCCGGCCTGCCCTTGCGCCATCGCGGCAAGGTGCGTGATGTGTTTGATATCCCGCGCGAACGTCTGCCAGCCGGAACACCCCCGGGCGAATACCTGTTGATGGTCGCCACCGATCGCCTGTCGGCATTCGACGTGGTGCTGCCCGATCCGATCCCGGGCAAGGGCGAAATGCTCTGCCAGGTGTCCAACTTCTGGTTCGCCAAGACCGCGCACCTGATGCCCAACCACCTGACCGGCATCGATGTGGCCAGCGTGCTGCCCGAAGGCGTGGACCCGGCGCTGTACGCCAAGCGTGCGGTGGTGACCAAGAAGCTCAAGCCGGTACCGGTGGAAGCCATTGCCCGCGGCTACGTGATCGGCAGCGGCTGGAAGGACTACCAGCGCACCGGCAAGATCAGCGGCATCGCCCTGCCCGATGGCCTGCAGCAGGCTGAGAAGCTGCCCGAAGCCATCTTCACCCCGTCGACCAAGGCGGCGGTGGGCGACCACGACGAGAACATCGACTTCGACGCGATGGTCAAGGCAGTGGGCGCGGACATGGCCGAGAAGGTGCGCGATGCCACCCTGCGCATCTACCAGTTCGCCGCCGAGTACGCGGCCGAGCGTGGCATCCTGCTGGCCGATACCAAGTTCGAGTTCGGTACTGACGCCGATGGCCGTCTGTACATCATGGACGAGATGCTGACCCCGGATTCCTCGCGTTACTGGCCGGCCGACGAGTACCAGGTGGGCATCAGCCCGCCCAGCTACGACAAGCAGTTCGTGCGCGACTATCTGGAAACGCTGGACTGGGACAAGACCGCCCCGGGCCCGGCGCTGCCGGCCGAGGTGATCGAACGTACCCGCGCCAAGTACGCCGAAGCGCTGGACAAGCTGGCCGGCATCAGCGTCGACTGATCCTGCTGAGCCCGTCACGGATGCGCACGACCACCGTGCGCATCCGTAGGGAAGCCGCGCTATGCTCTGCCAGTCAACCCGGGAGGGAGCTGGAATGAGTATTGCGCGTCCTGTGGATCGTTACTTCGCCAGCTACTCTGGCGATCACGTCAACCACACCAATCAGGCCATCCACGTGTTCGCGGTGCCCGCGATCCTGTGGTCGGTGATTGCCATGCTGTGGTGCATTCCACCGCTGGTGCCGTGGTTCCAGCATGGCATCTGGGCGGCATTCGCCATGTTCGGCACCTGGGCCTATTACAACCGCCTGTCGCGCCCACTCGGCATCGGCATGCTGATCATCTTCTTCGTGTTCGGTTGTATCTGCCGGCTGCTGGAAGACCGGCTCGGCATCCAGGTGCTGCTGTACATCGCCATCGGCGTGTTCGTGGTCGCATGGATCGCACAGTTCATCGGCCACAAGATCGAAGGCCGCCGGCCAAGCTTCCTCACCGACCTGACCTATCTACTGATCGGCCCGATCTGGGTGCTGTCAAAGCTGTTCCGGCAGTTCGGCTGGCATTACTGACTCCCTGCGGGCCACATCCGCACTGGACAGGCCCGCTCAGCTCAGCTTTCCGCCAGACCGTCCTCGCCGTCGTCGCTGGCACCTGTAAACATGTCGGTCCGCACCGCGAAGGCGCGCGGCGTGTAGCCAAAATCACGCCTTGCCGGGTCGATATCGAACGCAAGCGGGTCGCGCATGCGCTCCAGCACCGCTTCGTTCATGCCCAGCAAACGTCCTTTACCGTGTGCTTTGCGCAGCGCCCATAGAAACAATGGCGTGGGTACGCGCAACAACAGCGGTCGTGGCCGCAAGGTTGCCAATACCCGTCGCACCATCAGGTTGTAGGGCAGCACTTCACCGCCTCCCAGTGCGTAGGCCTGCCCATGGCTGCTGGCTGCTGGCAACACCTGCAACACGGCCTTGGCCAGATCCTCGACATGCACCGGCTGACGCAGGCCTTTTGCGCAGGTCGGCAATACCAGGACACGGGTGCGCAGCGCGATGCGTGCGATCGAGGTGAGGGTCTTGTCGCGGCCAGCTCCGTAGATCAGGGTCGGTCGCAGCACAGTAGCGGCAACCCCGCGCTCGCTGGCAGTTGCGAACAGCAGTTGCTCGGCCTCCTGCAGACGGCGCGCGACATCACGCTCCGCGGGCTCGGCCGAATCCTGCTTTACCTCCGCACTGGTTGAGCTGAAGGCCACCACCCGAGGGCTGCGGATATCGGAACCGGCATACCAGCGCGCGAAATTGTCCAAAGGCCCACAGCTGAGCACGGCGTCGAATGCCTGCCCATCACGCCAGAATCCGTAGAGATCGGCCTGCACCCAATGGACACCTGGGGTATCGGCATGGGCATGCCGCGACACCGCCGTCACTTCCCAGCCTGCCGCCAGCAACTGCGCCAACAAGGGTTCACCAATCTGGCCACTGCCACCAAATACAAGCGCGCGTTTACCGCCCGCTGCACTGCGAATATCGTTCTCCATGGGTGGAAGGATAGGCGAAGCACCCCCGATTCCGCAGCCGTCACCGGGATTGAGCGGCGACTGTGGGAGCGGCGTAGGCCGCGAAGCTGATGTTGCTGAAGCCCATGGCATCTTGCGCCATCTGATGATGTTCCAGCGTCGCGGCTCACGCCGCTCCCACAAAAACCTTAGCCTGCCGCATCCCATCGAACGAGGCCCCCGGAACCTCCCCGCGACACGCTGCGTTCGTGTTTTCTGCCCGCAGCCACTGGCAGCACTGGCTCCGGCGACCTAACCCGAACGGATCATTCAGAAAAAGTCGCGGATCGAAAAAATCGCCTGTTAGACTGCAAAACCCCTTTCTGAACCGCGCCCCTACATGACGCCAGTCCTGTTGCTACTGCTTGCGCTGCCCTTTCTGCTGGCAGCGGCCATCGCTCTCAGTGGCCGCTTGTCGCGCAGTGCAGCCGCATGGACAGCAGCAGCGGCACCGGTTCTAGGCTTGGCCCTGCTCGGCAGCGCCACCCCGGCAGTGCTCGATGGCGAAATCGTCCGCAACAGTTGGCAATGGTTGCCGCAGATCGGCCTGGACTTCAGCCTGCGCCTGGACGGGCTGGCCTGGATGTTCACCGGGCTGGTACTGGGCATCGGCGCCCTGGTGGTGCTGTATGCGCACTACTACCTGTCGGCGAAGGACAGCGCACGGCGCTTCTACAGCTACCTGCTGCTGTTCATGGGCGCGATGCTGGGCATGGTGCTGGCTGGCAACCTGTTGCTGCTGATGGTGTTCTGGGAGCTGACCAGCATCAGTTCGTTCCTGCTGATCGGCTTCTGGTCGCACCGCAAGGACGCCCGCGAGGGCGCACGCATGGCCTTGATCGTCACCGGCGGTGGCGGGCTGGCGCTGCTGGCCGGTGTGCTGCTGATCGGGCGCATCGTCGGCAGTTTCGATCTGGACGTGGTGCTGGCCTCGGGCGATCTGATCCGCGCCAGCGCCCTGTACCCGTGGGCATTGCTGCTGGTACTGGCAGGCATCTTCACCAAGAGCGCGCAGTTCCCGTTCCACTTCTGGCTACCACAGGCGATGGCCGCACCGACCCCGGTATCGGCTTACCTGCACTCGGCAACGATGGTGAAGGCCGGCGTGTTCCTGCTGGCTCGGCTGCACCCGGCGCTGGCCGGCACCGAACTGTTCTTCTACGTGGTCAGCGGCATTGGCGCGCTCACCCTGCTGATCGGCGCCTGGAACGCGATCTTCCAGCATGATCTCAAGGGCCTGCTGGCCTATTCGACGATCTCGCACCTGGGCCTGATCACACTACTGTTTGGCCTGTCCACGCCGATGGCGGTGGTGGCCGGCGTGTTCCATATCCTCAACCACGCCACCTTCAAGGCCTCGCTGTTCATGGCCGCCGGCATCATCGACCACGAAACCGGCACCCGCGACATGCGCAGGCTCGGCGGCCTGCGCAAGCTGATGCCGATCACCAGCGCGCTGGCCATCGTCGCCTCGCTGGCCATGGCCGGCATCCCCCTGCTCAACGGCTTCCTGTCCAAGGAAATGCTGTTCGCCGAGGCACTGGCCACGCAGGGCCCGGACTGGATGCGCTCGGCGATGAGCGCCGCCGCTCTGCTGGCCGGCATCCTCGGCGTTGCCTACAGCCTGCGTTTCGTCCACGACACCTTCTTCGGCAAGGGCCCGGTCGACATTGACGTGGTGCCACATGAGCCGCCGCGCTGGATGAAGGTGCCGGTGGAAGTGCTGGTGGTGATCTGCCTGGCCGTGGGCATAGCCCCGGCGCTGACCATCGCACCGGTGTTGCAAACCGCTGCAGCATCGATCCTTGGCACCGCGATGCCGGAATACAGCCTGTCGGTCTGGCACGGCTTCAACCTGCCGTTGGCGATGAGCGCGGTCGGCGTGGTCGGCGGCGTACTCCTGTACTTCGGCCTGCGCCGTTTCACCGACCTGTACGCCGCGCGCAACCGCCCGACCGGCAAGCACCTGTTCCATCGCGGTCTGGATGTGCTGTTCGGCTTCGCCCATCGCGTCACCAACGCGCTGGCCAATGGCAGCCTGCAACGCATGCTGTTTGCGCTGGTGCTGGTGGCGGTGATCGTTGCCGCCGCGCCTTACATCGCCAATCCGGTGATGCCGCTGTGGCCGGCCCCGCAGTCCATGCCATTGCTGGGCTGGACGCTGTGGCTGGTGATGCTGGCCTGCGCGTTCGCCGGTTTGTTCCTGTACCAGCAGCGTCTGCTGGCGGTGATCGTGATGGGCGGCACCGGCTTGATGGTGGCGCTGACCTTCGTATTCCTGTCCGCCCCGGATCTGGCCCTGACCCAGCTGATGGTGGAAATGGTGACGCTGGCGCTGATGCTGCTGGGCATGAACTACCTGCCGACGCAGTCACCGCCGGAGCACTCGCGCTGGCGCAAGCGCCGCGATGCGGTGCTTGCGATCATCGCCGGTGGCGGCATCGCCGCACTGGCCTACTCGCTGATGACGCTGCCGCCCAACACCATGTCCGGTGAGATGCTGCTGCGTTCGCTGCCCGAGGCCTATGGCCACAACGTGGTCAACGTGATCCTGGTCGACTTCCGCGGCTTCGATACCTTCGGTGAGATCACCGTATTCGGCATCGCCGCGCTGGTGGTACACGCGATGTTGCGACGCTCACGGATGGCACCGGAGCAGATCATGCCGGGCCCGCCGATCAAGCTGCCGGTGCCGGCCGATCTGGCCCAGATCATGTTCCCGCTGACCCTCACGGTATCTATCTTCCTGTTCCTGCGCGGCCACAACGCGCCCGGAGGCGGCTTCATCGCCGGCCTGGTGCTGGCGGTGCCGCTGCTGATCCAGTACGTGATCCAAGGCACCGTCTCGGTGGAGTCGCGCTTCGGCTTCGACTACATCCGCTGCATCGGCCTGGGCCTGTTGATCGCCCTGCTCAGCGGTGTGGCCTCGATGCTGTTCGGCGTGCCGTTCCTGACCAGTGGTCACCTTGATCTGGAGTTGCCATTGATCGGCACGGTGCCGCTGGCCAGTGCGATTGGTTTTGATACCGGCGTCTACCTGGTGGTGTTTGGCGGGGTGATGCTGATCCTGTCGATGATGGGCACCATCAAGCCCTCGCGCACCCGCAATGCCCGCAACGGCGAAATCGATATCCACCGCCGTTCGGCACGCACCGGGGAGATGCACTGATGGAATTGGCACTGGCAAGCGCCATCGGCGTACTGGCCGGCATCGGCATCTACCTGCTGCTGCGCGCACGCAGCTTCGACGTGATCCTGGGCATGACCTTTCTGTCCTACGCCACCAACCTGCTGATCTTCAGCGCAGGCCGGCCGGTGATCGGTAAGGCACCGGTACTCAAGGACGGCGTGGCCACCACCCTGACCCACTACACCGACCCGCTGCCGCAGGCGCTGGTACTGACCGCCATCGTGATTGCGTTTGCGATGACCGCAGTCAGCATCGTGCTGGCGATGCGCAGCCGCAGTGACAACCACAGCGACCACGTGGATGCACACGAGCCCGAACTGCCGGCTGAGCAAGCGGCCAAGTCGGGGGGCGGCGCATGAATCATCTGGTGATCCTGCCGATCCTGATTCCGCTGCTCGGCGCTGCACTGTCCTTGTTCATCGAACACCGCCGCTACGGGCCCAAGGTGCAGCGCACGGTGGCCTGGGCCAGCATGGCCGCCCTCGCCGCGGCGGTGGCATTGTTGATCGCACAGACCAGCCAGGGCCAGATCTCGGCCTACCTGCTCGGCGACTGGCCGGCGCGCCTGGGTATCGCCCTGGTTGCCGACGGCCTGTCTGGCTGGATGCTGGGCACCACCCTGCTGCTGGCCATCCCCTGTCTGCTGTACGCCTGCACCGGCTGGGACCGACGCGCGCCGCACTTCCATGCACTGTTCCAGTTCCAGTTGGTTGGCCTCAACGGCGCCTTCCTGACCGGCGATATCTTCAATCTGTTTGTGTTCTTCGAGGTGATGCTGATCGCCTCCTACGGCCTGCTGCTGTCCGGCGGGCGTGGCCTGCGCATGCGCATCGGCCTGCATTACGTGGTGTTCAACGTCACCGCCTCGACCCTGTTCCTGATCGCGCTGGGCATGCTTTACGCGACGCTCGGTTCCTTGAACATGGCCGAGATCGGTCAGCGCATCGCTGAGCTGCCGCCCTCGCACCTGAGCCTGGCCAAGGCCGCCCTGGGCTTGCTGCTGCTGGTGTTCTGCTCCAAGGCGGCGCTGCTGCCAATGTACCTGTGGCTGCCCGAGTCCTATGCACGTGCGCCGGCTGCCGTCGCCGCACTGTTCGTGATCATGACCAAGGTTGGCCTGTACTCGGTGCTGCGCGTGACCTCGCTGTGGTTCGATGCCGATGCTGGGGCGATGAGCGGCTACGGCAGCGATTGGCTGTTGTGGGCCGGCATCGCGACCCTGGTGGTCGGCGCACTGGGCGCGCTGGCAGCCACGCGCATGAGCGTGTTGGTGGCCTACCTGGTGGTGGTCTCGGCGGCGACGCTGTTCATCGCCTTCGCGCTCGGCAGCGCCGGCACCATCTCCGCTGGCCTGTACTACCTGCCGCACAGCACCTTTGCCGCAGCTGCGTTGTTCCTGATCGCCGACCTGATGCGCCGCCGTCGCGTGCAGGCCGACCGCCGCCGCGAACACGAGCTCAGTGCCGTGCTGCCAAGCCGGACCGTGCCGGGCCTGTTGTTCCTGGTGGGCGCGGTGGCCGTTGCCGGCCTGCCGCCACTGGCCGGCTTCCTGGCCAAGGCGGCACTGCTCTCGACGGTGCCCGACGCGCATACCGCCGTGGTCTGGAGCGCGGTGCTGGGCAGCAGCCTGCTGGTAATCATGGGCCTGGCACGCACCGGCATCCGCCTGTTCTGGCGCGTGCCCGGCGATGATGATGCCGCCATACCAGACCCCGAACCGGTGGATGCACCAGCGCGGCCATTTGAAACTGCCGCGACCTGTCTGCTGCTGGGTTATGTGGTGCTGATGACCATCTTCGCCGCACCGCTGATGCAACAGACCGATGCCATCGCCGCGCAGCTGCTGGCACCGGATCAATACCTGCATGATGTACGCGGCACCACGCCGCAGCTGAGGCAGCCATGAGCGAACGTCGCCCCCTGCTGCGCCGGATCTTCCCCTCGCCGGCCCTGTCGATCACCGTAATGGCCTTCTGGATGGTGATGTCCGACAGTTTCGACCTCGGCCAGCTGGTACTGGGACTATTGCTGGGCGTGGTGATCCCCTTGTTCGCCGCGCGCCTGGACCGCGAGTTCGCCCGCCTCGGCACCTTGCGTCCGGTGCCCAAGCTGTTGGCCGTGGTGTTGTGGGACATCCTGGTGTCCAACCTGCGCGTGGCCGCCCAAGTGCTTGGACCCGAGCACAAGCTCAAGCCCGGTTTCATCTGGGTGCCACTGGATATCGCCAACATCCACGGCATCGCCGCGCTGACCAGCTTCATCACCCTTACCCCGGGCACCGTGTCGGCAGCATTGTCCGAAGACCGCCGCCATCTGCTGGTGCACGTACTGCACCTTGAAGATGCCAACGCCCTGATCAACGAGATCAAGAGCCGCTACGAAGCGCCGCTGATGGAGATCTTCCCGTGAACGGTTACCAGATTTTCGAGACCACCCTGATCGTGTGCATGCACGTGGTCGGCATCGCCATGCTGCTTGGCTTGTGGCGTCTGCTGCGCGGGCCGACCGTGCCGGATCGCATCCTGGCCCTGGATACCTTGTCGGTCACCGCCATCGCCGAGCTGATGCTGTTCGGCATGTACCTGGACTCGGCCATCTATTTCGAGGCCGCCTTGATCATCGCCATGCTCGGCTTCTGCAGCACGGTGGTGCTGAGCAAGTTCGTGCTGCGCAGGGATATCGTCGAATGATCACGTTTCTGCAGATCGCGCTGTCGGCGCTGCTGGCCTTTGGCTGCTTCTTCATCCTGGTAGGTGCACTCGGCCTGGTGCGCTTCTCCGATTTCTTCAAGCGCCTGCACGCGCCGACCAAGGCCAGCACACTGGGCGTTGGCTGCGTGCTGGTGTGCTCGGTGGCGTATCACATCTTCCTCGGCCAGGACCCGCAGCCGCGCGAACTGCTGATCACCGTGTTCCTGTTCATCACTGCCCCGATCAGCGCCCACCTGATGGCCAAGGCCGCACTGTCGCTGATGATGGAAAGCCGCCCGGAACCGCCGAAAGAATAGTGCCGGGAGGAAGCTCCACCTGTAGTGGGGGGGGGGGGGGGGGGGGGGGGGGCGGGGGGGGGGCGGCGGGGGGGGGGGGGGCGGGGGGGGGGGCGGGGGGGGGGGGGGGGGGCGGGGGGGGGGGGGGGGGGGGGGGGGGGGGGGGGG
>NZ_JBRREB010000066.1:0-21901 GCF_056759995.1 Stenotrophomonas sp. STEN030
CGCCAAACCTTTGTTGGGCCGCGCCATGGGCGGCATTGGCGCAATTATAAAAGCCGCAGGCTCGCAGGGCTCGGCTCTACAACAGCTCAAACGCAAAAAGGCGCGGAATCCGCGCCTTTTTGCTTGCTTCAATTCCGTATCAACGCCAGATCTTGATCTGCTCGGCGTCGGTACGCTGCATCGGCTGGCCCGGCTTGCAGCTGAAGCTGGCACCAAACTCCGGCAGGTTGGACAGCGGTGCATTGCTGCGCCAGCGGCCCGGGGCGCGCACGTCGGTGCTCAGACGCTGCACGGCTTCGTTCGGCGACAGCTGCTGTGCCCACAGGCTGGTCCAGCCCTTGAAGAAGTCCTGCTTGTCAGCCGGCTTGGCATCGGACTGGGCGGCATTGAAAGCCTCAAGCGCGATTTCCATGCCCGACAGATCAGCCATGTTCTCGTCGCGGGTCAGCTCGCCGTTGACCTTGGCATCCTTGACGCCCGGGAACGGGTAGGCGCTGTACTGCACGGCGACACGGTTGCCGAGCAGCGTCCAGGCGCTCTTGTCGGCCGGCGTCCACCAGCTGCGCAGCTCGCCCTTGGCGTCGATCATGGCGCCTTTGACGTCGATGGCGCGGCTGACTTCATGCGCGACCAAGCCACCGAAGGCGCCAAACTTCTCAGCGGTGCTGGCGTTGCCGGCAAAGATCGGGCCCTGCAGTGCGGCGGCAGTAACGATCAAACGGTTCTGGGCGATGTCGTAGGCGATCGACGGTTGCTGCGGCAGCACGTCCCAGCGACGGTCGGCGTTGCCCTTGCCGATGCGCTTCATTTCCTGGGCGTGGCGCCAGGTGGAAGCGATCAGGATGTTGCCGCCGAAGCTGCCACGGCCCATCGGCTGCACGGTGTAGTCCAGATCGCGCAACGGGGTGCCGATCTCGATCTTCATCGCGGCCAGCTTGGCTTCGGCTTCGGTCTTGGCCTCGGCGCTGAGCCAGCTGCTGCGCTTGACCGCGGCGATCTGTGCTTCGCGGATTTGGTCGACCATTACACCGGCCTGACGGCGGGTATCACGGTTGAGATAGGTGTTTGCGTATTCGTGACCCAGCATTGGGCCGGCGGCCACGTTGATGGCGTCAAGCACGGCGTCCGGGCGCGACGGCGCGATGGTCTGGCCGCGCAGCACACGGCCACGGAATTCAAACTCGGCGTCGCGGTAGGCCTTGGACAGGTACGGCGCCATCGAGTCGCCCACGCGCCAGCGCAGGTAGGCCTTCCACTGGTTGGCTGGCAGACGGCTGACCATGCCGTTGAGCTGCTGGAACAGCGTCGGGTCGGCCAGCGACACCAGGTCGTCGTTCACGCCCTGTGCCTTCAGGAAGGCATCCAGCTGCAGGTTGCGGTAGCGGCTGTTGAGGTCCTTGGTGGAGACCGGTGCGTAGTTGTTGAACGGGTTGTTGATGTCGGCGACCGAGTGCGCGCTGCGTGCCAGTTCGGTTTCCAGCTGGATGACCAGCGCCGATTCGGCATCAAGCTGCGCGGCCGGGGTGCCGGTCAGCGCCAGGATCTGCTTCACATAGCCGCGGTAGCGGCCCATCAGTGCGACGGTGTCGGCATCGGTGCGGGTGTAGAACGCCGGGTCCGGCAGGCCGGTGCCGCCCTGCATGAAGTAACCGATGTGGCGGTCCAGCGCCTTCAGGTCCACGTCCGGGGCGAAGTTGAACGCCACCGGGATGCCGACCTGATGCAGTGCGGCGATCGAGGCCGGGATGTCCTTGGCCTTCTTGATGGCATTGATGCGGGTCAGCAGCGGTGCGATCGGCTTGGAGCCGTCGGCTTCGACGGCGGCTTCATCCAGGCCGCTGGCCCAGAAATCGCCGAGCAGCTTCTGCACATTGCCCTGCGGGGCGGTCATCGAACGCTCCAGCAACTGACGCTGCTGAGTGCGGGTGTTGTCCGCCAGCGTGCCGAGGGCGCTGACCGCGCCGGTCTGCGGCACCGGGTTGGCCTTGAGCCAGTTGCCGTTGGTGGTTTCGTAGAAGTCCGTACAGGCCGCGCTCACTGCCGGTGCCCGAGCCGCAGGCTTCTTGCGGGCGGCCTGCGCATCGTTGGCGGACAGCATGGTCACCAGGGAGAAGGTCAGGGCCAGGGTAAGTGGGCGAACGTTGGGCATGTGGTGCATATCCGCAGAAGGACAAAGTGGGCGGAGTTTAACAAGCTGGCGGCGGAATGGTGCCGGGGCAGGGCACGGAATTGGGTACTGCATCAAAGCTGATGGTTGTAGGAGCGGCGTAAGCCGCGAAGCCACGGCAGATGATGCGGCTGGTATTGACTGGATTGCATTGACTCCCGGCGCTTTGGGCTTGGTCGGCTTCGCGGCTTACGCCGCTCCTACAAAAACGAAGAAGGCCCGGCGGTGCCGGGCCTTCTTCGGGTCTCACTGCAGGGCAGCGATTACCAGATCACTACCTGCTTGTCGCCGGTGCGGACCATCGGCGAGCCGGCCTTGCACTGGAATGCAGCGGCGAAGGTCGGCAGGTTCGACGGCGCACCCATGGCGCGGAACTGAGCCGGGGCGTGCGAGTCGGTGGCCAGGCGGACCTTGGCGTTCTCGGCGGTGTACTTGGTGCGCCACACGGTGGCCCAGTTGAAGAAGAAGCGCTGGTCGCGGCTGAAGCCATCAACCTTTGCGTCTTCCTTGCCGGCCGAAGCCTTCTGCAGGGCGTCATAAGCCGTGGCCAGGCCGCCCAGGTCGGCGATGTTCTCGCCCAGGGTCAGCGTGCCATTGACCTGCTGGTCGCCCACCTTGTACTCGTTGAACTGCTTGACCAGCTTGCCGGTCAGGCCTTCAAAGCCCTTGGCGTCAGCCGGCGTCCACCAGTTCTCGAAGTTGCCGGTCGGGCCGAAGCGGCTGCCCTGGTCGTCGTAACCGTGGGTCATTTCGTGGCCGATCACGGCACCGATACCACCGTAGTTCAGCGCGTCGTCGGCGTTCACGTCGAAGAACGGCGGCTGCAGGATGGCGGCCGGGAACACGATCTCGTTCTGCAGCGGGTTGTAGTAGGCGTTCACCGTCTGCGGGGTCATGCCCCACTCGGTCTTGTCGACCGGCTGGCCGATCTTGTTCAGCGCCCACTTGTAGTTGAAGGCGTTGGCAGCGCGGACGTTGCCCAGGTAGTCATCGTGGGTGGTGCTCAGGCCGCTCCAGTCACGCCACTTGTCCGGGTAGCCGATCTTCGGGGTGAAGGTTTCCCACTTGGCGATGGCCTTGGCCTTGGTTTCGTCGCTCATCCAGGTCAGGTTCTGGATGCGATCCTTCAGCGCACCGGCCAGGTTCTTGACCAGTTCTTCCATCTTGGCCTTGGATTCGGGCGAGAAGGCGACCTTGACGTACATCTGGCCGAAAGCATCGCCAGCATCGTTTTCAATGGTGCCCAGGACCTGCTTCCAACGCGGCTTGATTTCCTTCTGGCCGTTCAGTTCCTTGCCGTAGAACGCGTAGTTCTCCTGCACGAACTCATTGCTCAGGTACGGTGCGGCGCCGTCCACGGTGTGGAAGCGCAGGTAAGCGCGCCAAGCTGCCGGGTCAGTGTCGGCCAGCATCTTGCTCACTTCCGCGTGGAAGGCAGGCATCGCCAGCGAGAACTTCTCCGGCGCGGCAATGCCCTGCGCCTGGAAGAACGAGGTCCAGCTGAAGTTCGGGGTCAGCTTGTCGGCATCGGCCACGCTGACCGGGTTGTAGTACAGCGAGACGTCGCGCGACAGTTCGACGCTGGACTTGGAGGCCTTGGCCAGGCGGGTCTCAAATTTGACCACTTCCTCGGCCTGCTTGGCGGCATCGGCTGCGGCCACGCCGCTCAGCTCCAGCACCTTGGCCACGTGGGCCTTGTAGGCGTTGAGCTTGTCGGCCTTGCTGGCGTCGGTGTAGTACGTGGTATCCGGCAGGCCCAGGCCGCCCTGGCTGGCGTAGGCCATGTTCATGGACGAGTTCTTGAAGTCCGCTTCCGGGCCGAAGCCGAACAGGAAGTTTTCGCCCTTGGCAGCGGTGCTGCGCAGGTAGTTGGCCAGCGCGGCGGTGTCCTGCAGGCCGTCAATCGCAGCCAGGTCCGCCTTCAGCGGGGTGATGCCCAGGCTGTTGATCTTGGCTTCGTCCATGCCGGCGGCCCAGAAATCGCCGACGATCTTCTCGATACCGGTTGCATTCTTCATCGCCGCGGCCTGCTCGGCCAGCTGGTGCTGCACGGCAACCGAGCGCTCGTCGAGGATGGTGAAGGCGCCCCAGCTGGTGCGGTCAGCCGGAATCTCGTTGGCGTTGAGCCACTTTTCGTTCACGTAGCTGTTGAAATCGGTACACGCGTCCTTGCTGGCATCCAGGTCGGCGGCGGTGAAGGCGTTGTAGGCCGGCAACTTGGACTCGTCCAGCTTCAGCTCATTGGCGGCGGCCGGCGCAGCGGCGGTGGCTGCTGGCGGGGACTGCTCTTCCTGCTTGGGGCAACCGGTCAGCACGGCGGCGACGGCCAGCGACAGCAGGAGAATCTGGGGTTTGCGAACGATCACGGGAAAGGCCTCCGGGCCGGTTTCAAAGCATGAGTGAGGCCACGGAGTCCGGGGCCGAAGCAGGAAGATACGCCTGAAACCGATGAGGAAGGGGTGTAGAAGGTAATGGGTCAGGGCTGGAGTATTCCTATGGGCGGCGGCGACTGACCGATGCTATACAGCAGCAATGACCAAGACATCCAGCAATCAGTGGGACGCGATCCTGATCGGCGGCGGCCATAACGGCCTGGTGTGTGCGGCCTATCTGGCCAAAGCCGGCAAGCGCGTATTGGTACTGGAGCGGCGTGCGGTAGTGGGAGGTGCCGCGGTCACCGAGGAGTTCCATCCCGGGTTCCGAAACTCGGTGGCCTCTTATACGGTGTCCTTGCTGCAGCCCAAGGTGATTGCCGAGCTGGAGCTGGAACGGCATGGCCTGCGGGTGGTCTCGCGCAAGCTCAACAACTTCCTGCCGCTGGGCGACGGTGAGTATCTGTTGGCCGGGGCTGGGCGCACCGCCGGGCAGGTGGCGCGCTTTTCCGCGCGCGATGCAGCACGCTTGCCTGAGTACGAGCAGCGGCTGGAGATTTTCGCCGACGTGCTGCGTGCGCAGGCACTGCAGGCACCGCCCAATATCAGCGGTACCAGTTGGCTGCGCGCATTACCTGAGTTATGGAAGGCTGGGCAACTCGGCAGACAGCTGCAGCGTCTGGACCCAGGGTTGCAACAGGAATTGATGGACCTGTTCACCATCTCCGCCGCTGAATACCTGGATCGTTGGTTTGAGAGCGCACCGATCAAAGCCCTGTTTGGCTTCGATGGCATCGTCGGCAATTACGCCAGCCCCTATGCGCCGGGCACTGCCTACGTGTTGTTGCATCACGTGTTTGGCGAAAGCAATGGTGTCAAAGGTGCCTGGGGGCATGCGATCGGTGGCATGGGGGCGATCACCCAGGCGATGGCGCGTGCTGCGGTCGAAGCTGGTGTTGAAATTCGTACTGATGCAGCAGTAAACAAAGTACTGGTCGAGCAGGGGCGCGCGGTAGGTGTCGTACTGGCGAATGGCGAGCTGCTGCGTGGCAAGGCCATCGTTGCTAACGTAAATCCGAAGCTGCTCTACGAGCGTCTATTCGATCCTGCCGATGTGCCGGCGGCCACCTTGGAGCGCATGGCCAACTGGCGCTGCGGTTCTGGAACCTTCCGCATGAACGTGGCGCTGTCGCAGTTGCCTGAGTTCAGCGTGCTGCCGGGGCAGGGCGATCACCTGACCGCCGGCATCATCATCGCACCGAGCCTGGATTACATGGATCGCGCCTATCTGGATGCACGCCAATATGGTTGGTCACGCGAGCCGATAGTCGAGATGCTGATCCCCAGTACGCTGGATGATTCACTCGCACCGCCGGGACAGCACGTTGCCAGCCTGTTCTGCCAGCACGTTGCCCCACAGTTACCCGGTGGACGCAGCTGGGATGATCACCGCGAAGAAGTCGCGGATCTGATGATCGCAACTGTCGATAAACATGCGCCGGGATTTGCTGCTTCAGTACTGGGCCGGCAGATCATGAGTCCGTTGGATCTTGAGCGGACATTTGGCTTGATTGGTGGCGATATCTTCCACGGCGCGCTGAGCTTGAACCAGTTATTTAGTGCGCGGCCGATGTTGGGGCAGGCCAACTATCGAGGCGCGGTCCTTGGCCTCTACCTGTGCGGGTCGGGCACCCATCCGGGTGGAGGCGTTACCGGTGCGCCAGGGCATAATGCTGCGCGGGTGATCATGGGGGACCTTGGCCACTGATGCGGGCGAGGTCCCCGTCATCTCAAGTCAGGGCTTGGTGCTGCTGCCTTCAACCTGCGGCATCTCGTCACCGGCGACTGGCTCCGGTACATCCCGGAGTGGTTCGACGGTTGGTATGCGCGTGGATTGCGGGGCTTCTGAAGCCTGCTCGACGGTGCCTACGTTTACCGTCGCAATGCGGGGTTTCATCCACACCGAATCCTGCCATGCCTGGTACTTGATCGGGTCCCAGTAGCGTTCGTCATAGAACTTCGATCCATCGATCTCGGTGCTGCCGGTGGCGGTGGGGATGATGATGCGCACGTTGCCGGTAAAGCCGGTCCTGCTGCCGGTCAGGCTCCTGCGCTCCCTTCGGAGCTTGCTGGCAATACGCGGCAGAGCTGCGGCATCACCGTACCGGGCATAGACGTCCTGACCCAGGGTCAACGCGCGCGCGCGCTCCTCCTCTGGAAGCTCTGCCCAGTACCGTTCTCGCAGACCGGCGAAGCCCTCGTAGCCGCGTTCAGCTGCAAGGTCCATCCAGGCATATGCCAGGGCGCGGTCGCGGACAGTGCCCGTGCCGGTCCACAGCATTTCGGCGACCATGCCTTGTGATGGCTTGTCGCCGTAAAAGGCAGCGTTCTGGAAGAAACGAAAGGCTTTCTCCAGGTCACCTGCCTTGTGCTTCTCAAGGCCAAGCAGGCGGAAGCGAAGATCGGGATGTCCGTTGAGGAACCCCGCGGTGATCATCAGTTGATCTTTTGTTGGATCGTCTGGTTGCGTGCCCACTGCCTGGTTGGCTGCAATCACGGGCCAGGTGCTGGATAGCGCCAGCAAAAGCAAGGTCCGGGCGAAAGTATGTTTGCGCATCATCGTGTGTCCTTGTGCTATCCGTGCCATGGCTGCATGGTCAACGAAGAAGGGTTTGCCTTGGAATGGTCGAAAGTCATTGGCATAGCAACGGGGGATATCCCCCGTTGCTCCCTTGCAAAGACGAGCTTCGGACGAGGATGTGACTTCGGGGTTACTTTGCGGTGGTTGGCTCGCCAACGTTGACCTTTCCGTCGCCGATGTGGCGTTGGAAGAAGCCAAGCATCTCCGTGTAGAGATTCACGCGGGCATCCTCGCCGTAGAAGCCATGCATTTCACCTGACTGGATGATCAGGCCTTCGGGCTTGTTGCCAGCCGCGATCAGGGCCCTGTTCATCAACTCTGTCTGTTCCGGAGGCGTGCGCACGTCGCGTGCACCTGCAGCGAGATAAACGGGAATCTTCACCTCGCCGGCCCGGCGAGCAGGCGAGCTTTCGGCCCAAAGCTTCGAGTCGGTGCCATGCGTGCGGCGCAGGAAACGCTGGCCGGATTCACGCTCAGGGATGTCGCCCTTCTTGAACATCATATCGATGTCGTAGACACCCACGTAGCCGAACGTGCACTGGAAGAGGCCCGGCTCCCTGATCGGTGCCATCAGTGAGGAATAGCCCCCGAAACTGCCACCGTAGATGCAGATTCGGTCCTTGTTGGCGTATCCGTTGTTGATAACCCAGTGCGTCGCGTCGAGGATGTCGTTCTGGATCCCCTGGCTCCATTGCTGGTGGCCCGCATCCTGGAATGCCTTGCCGTAGCCACCGGAGCCGCGGTAATTGATCTGCAAGGTGGCGTAACCGCGGCTGGCAAACAGCTGCGCTTCCGGATTGAAGCCCCAGTTGTCGCGTGGCCCGATTGGACCGCCATGCGGATTGACGATCAACGGCAGATTTTTTTCATTGCTACCATGCGGGAGCGTCAGGTACGCATGGATGAGCTTACCGTCGCGGGAGGTGAACGAGAATGGCTTGACCGAGGCAAGCTGGGCAGACGCCAGCTGTGGTCGCTGTTTCATGAGAAAGCGTGCCTTGCCGGAGTCGCGATCGAACAGGTAGAGCTCTGAGGGATTCGTGTCGCTGTAGACGTTGACAATGATCTTCTTGCCATCGGCGGTGGCATTGGAGAAATCCACCATCTGCCCCTCGAAGGCGTTTGCCAGGGATGCGTAGAGCTCGGCATCCGGATGGTCCTCATTGAGGAGGGAGACCTTGGGTGCGCCCGCCTCGGTCACCACGCCGATCAATGTCGTGTCATCCGTTGACCAGATCATGTCGGAGACCTCGGCAACCGGATCCTGATGCAGGACGGTGAAGTCTCCCGTTGTCGGGTTCAGGGTTCCCACCGCAGCTGGTAGACGCCCATCATCCCGGGTCGCGTAGATCTTGCCGTCCGGGGTGGAGCGCACGATGTCCAGGTGATTGCCATCCGACTTGGATGCATTGATCAGGGCCCAGTTGCCGGCATCACGGCGGTAGAGCTCGGTGCGCTCGTCGTACTCGCCGTCTTCGCCCTTGCTGGTGGAGCAGATCGCGAACTGCGGTTCCTTGGCGGCATCCAGCGTGATGTTGCAGTTCTCTTTCGGTGCGCGCGCCAGGCTAGTGCGGCGCCCGCTCAGTGTGTCCATGCGCACGACTTCGGTGCCTACGCCTTCGGAGGAGCGCGGGCTTGTCACCTGCATGATGACGTTCTGGTCGTCATTCTTCAGCGTGTCGAGCAGGCTGAAGCGCTCCGAACCTACGGTTTTTCCGCGCTGCGTGGCATCACGGGTGCCGTAGAAGATAAGTGGCCTGGGCTGCGAGCCGTCTGCGTTAACGGCAAACCATTCGCCGGTTGAGAAGGGTGCTGCGTATCCGCCCATCTTCTTCACGGCGTTGAACATCAGGCGCTCGGGACTGGTCCAATAGAAACTGCCAACGCTCTTCTGGTCGGGGAGCTGATTGACCTTCACGATCTTGAGATCGGAAGTTCTCAGTACGGTGAGCACGTCCTGCTCACCACGATCCACGGTTATGGCTATGTAGCGGCCATCCGGTGAGATCTTGGCCGTGCCGTAGGCGGAGTGCGAGACGAAGTCGCGAATGGACGGGACGACGGCCGTTGGCGCCGCGGAGGATGCCGGAACGGAAAGCGCAAGCAGGATGGCTGCTGCCAGGCATGATTTCATCGGGGATTTCCTTGTCAGATATCGGAACGCTAGGTCATCAACAGAATGGCCCGGGCGTGCCCGGGCCATTCTGCTTGGATCACATGCTCAATCAACGGAACCGGTACTGGTACTCAACTGCGATCTCGCGTCCCACTGCGTCATAGGCGCGCCAGAAGTACGGATAGGTGTTGAAACCGTCGTCCCTCGGGTGATGTTTGTCGAAGATATTGTTGACGTAGAAGTTCAGCTGAGCTTTCTCGGTGATTTTCTTGCCGATGCTTCCGTTCCACACGAAGTATGGGGCGATACGACCAGTTTCCTGCCAGTTCGGCAAGCTACCGTAGCGGACCATGAACAATGCGGCCTGCCAGTCATCACGCTGCCAAGTACCGGTAGCACGAATGCGGCTGCGGAAATCGAAATTTCCGAGATCATCGCGGTAGTCCAGAACAGGGTCAGTCTTGAACTGCGCGGAGGTCTGGCCCAAGGTGTGCGACCAGTTCAGCTGAACGCGGAAATCACCCATGCGGTCGGTGTTCAGCTTGTAGTCCAAAGTTGCATCAACGCCCTTGGTGCCCATGACCGCACGATTGATCGGGCCACGGCGGATCTCCGTGATCTGTCCATCATTTGGGGTACCGGGGGCGCTCAGACGCGTGACGCGGGAAAGCATGTCGTTGCAGAAGGCAGAGCCGGGTGCGCCAAGTGTAAATGGTTGGCCATTGCGGGTCTTGCCGGTGATGCAACCTGCTTCACCGTCCAGAATGTACGCGGACGTGATGTCCGAGACCACGTCTTCCAACTCGATATGGTAGTAGTCAGCGCTGATCGATAGGCCATCGATGATGTCCCATACAAAGCCAGCGGTCCAAGACTTACCGGTTTCCTCAGTAAGGTTCTTGGTGCCCTGGCGGACTCCGAATGCCGTGTAGTTGGTGGTGGTGTCTGAACTGGTGCATTGTGCTGCGACGCGGCCGCTCTCAAGGCAACGACGTACGTCGAGGACCGCACTATATGAACCACTGCGCTCGGCGAAGACATAGTGCATGTCCGGTGCGCGGAAGCTGGTGGCGTAGGAGCCGCGCACAAGCAGGCTGGAGAACGGACGCCATTCGAGGCCTGCGTTCCAGGTGCGAGCATCATCCACCGAGGTGGCGTCATCGTACTTGTCCATACGGCCTGCCAGGCTTGCCTTGAGGCTGTCGAAAATAGGAATCGACAGCTCAACGCCAGCTGCATAGCGGTTACGCTCGCCACCGCCACCGGTACCGGTACGGTTGTAAGGGCGATCCGTTCCGGTGTAATCCGGCAGAATGCGGGGATCTTCCTTCAGGGTGTATTCCTGCTGCGAAGCTTCCACTACGCCAGCGAAGCCGAGAGGGCCAGCTGGCAGCTCGAACAGGTCGCCAGACACTACGAAGTTGCCCTGGTTCACGAACGACTTTGCGCTAGTCTTGATGATCGTGCTCATCGACGCGAACTGCTCTGGCGTCAGCGCGCTGTAATAGCGATCTTCGTTCAGGTCGTAGATCGCGTAGCCATTCTGAGTGCCCAGGCGCGGGCCCAGGAACCAATCATTAATCTTTGAACCGATCAGGCGAGGAGCTTCAACCTTGATGCGGTACTCTGCGCGGGACAGTGTTGCATCCCAGTCGAAACGCTCTCCAAAATTGCCTTTCAGGCCCACGGCGAAATCGTAGGACTTTTCATCGTTGTTGCTGAGCAACTTGTCGACACCGCCAACTTCCTGTGGTGTGAAGACGCGCTGTGCATCGACGATCGTGCCAAGCTCACGGTCGTACCAGAGAGCGCCAACGGACGTGCCGCCCCAGAACTGGGTGCCGCCGCCGTACTTGGCGCGCGACCAATAGCTCTGCAAGCTGGCCCAGCCTTGCATGCCGTTGTCGAAATCAAAGGTGCCGTAGACGTATCCGGAGATATCGTTATTGCCATTGCTGATGGTCTGGTAAGCGGGGTCCTTGTAGGTACCGCAAGCTTGGCCAAGATTGGTGATCGTACCGTTTGCGCTGGCCGATTTGTAGTCGTGACGGACCCATTCATCGCCGAGCTGTTCGCACGCACCCGGAGGCGGAGCGATATAGCTGTTGGCACTCTTGGTGCGATCGCGCACGCGCATCGTGCCAGTAGGCTGGATGCCAACGAAATTCGGTGCCAAAGGGTTGTCCAGCGATGAATCCATGAAGTCACGCTGGTAGGCATAAAGCGGTTCGGAATTGAAATACTCGACCGCGTAGGTGATCCCCCACTTATCGCCAGTTTTTCCGCCGATCCACTGAAGGTCAGCGCGATCACGCCCGCCGTCGGTGGTGGTGGAGCCCTTGATCTTGAACAGGTCTCCTTCGAAATTGGTTTTGAGGACGATGTTGACCACGCCGGCAACGGCGTCGGAGCCGTAAATGGCAGATGCACCACCGGCCAGCAATTCGATGCGATCAACAGCAGCGGCCGGGATGTTGCCGAAGTTGGCAAAGTTGCTCTGTCCGTTATAAGGCAACGGATAGTCAGCGGCACGGCGGCCGTTGATCAGCAAAAGGGTACGCCCTGGACCAAGGCCGCGAAGATTGATGACACTGGCGTTGGGCGTGAAACCGCCTTGGAAAATCTCGTTCTGCGTGGAGCCGCTGGCTTGGGTCAGCGTGTTCAATGCATCGAAAACGGTGGTGAAACCCTCGCGTTCGATCTGGGAAGATGTGATCACGGTTACAGGAGCCGGGCCTTCGACCTCGGCGCGTTTGATGCGCGAGCCGGTGATGGTAACCCTGTCCAGCTGAGTTGGCGCCGATCCAGCAGCGGCTGTGGTTTGTTCAGCAGCTTCCTGCGCAAAAACCGGTGCGGAAGCGGCGAGCGCTAGCGCGGAGGCCAATGCATAGCTCAGTGGATTGCGGCTGAGCGAGTTCCGATATGTCATTTGTATCCCCTTGGAGAAGAATCCAAAACCTGCCCCCCCCCTGATCGGCGACGTGGTCAGGCAGCCTTGGAATTGCGTGTTTTGTTACAGATGCAATCGTTACAGTGCCGATGTAATTTGATTAACACATGGTTAACCTTTTGCGTCAACTGTTCACGTCAAGGTCACAAACACTCATTGCGGCACATGAAAAAGCCATGTTCGGCAAATAAGTTTGGCTGTCAGCGCAAATAGCCAGCAAGAATCGCGCAATAGCGTCCACGCTAACGCCAGCCTTGGCGGGCTGATCGGCGGGACTATTCAGGATCAAATCGAATGGCATCCGGGTGCGTATGGCTGTCGTTCTGCGCAGCTTGCTTGACGGGAAAACTGTTGCCGAAACGGTCGGCCGCGGACCAGCGGGCCGCGCATGGGCATGACGAACGTGCTTGCCACAGTGGCAGTGGTTTACGGCGGTTCCTGCGGATCATGGGGCTAGCTCCATCCTGCATCAGCGACCCGGTGTAGCTCGATCGTTGAGAAGTGGGAGGTCGGGCAGATGGTGCTGGCGCGGTAGCGTGGCCTCGCGGTCACGCTCAGGGGGCATCGAAGGTGCTCGCCGCTTTCATCCGCCTATCGAGCGGGTGGCTCGACGTGTTTGCGCGGGTCGGCTGTTGTGTGAGCGCGTTATAGTTCGCCTCTGGAAAAAAGCAGAGGTTGCAAGTGAGTCGGTCGATTTCGCTGGGCGGTGCCCACAAGGTGCAGAAGGGGCTTTCCCCCCATCCGCGTATCCGCAATGTCATTGCGGTTGGCTCGGGTAAAGGCGGGGTAGGCAAGTCCACCACCGCAGTTAACCTTGCCCTGGCGCTGAAACAGCTGGGTGCCAAGGTCGGTGTGTTGGATGCCGATATCTACGGGCCCAGCGTGCCGGCCATGCTTGCTCTGAGCGGGCGGCCGGAGAGCCCGGACAACAAGTCGATCGAGCCGCTGCGGGCGTTCGGGGTCGAGGCGATGTCGATTGGGTTCCTCATCGAGCCGGACTCACCGATGATCTGGCGTGGGCCGATGGCCACCTCCGCGTTGACCCAGCTGTTCAACGACACGCTGTGGGGTGACCTGGACTTCCTGCTGATCGATCTGCCGCCGGGTACCGGTGATATCCAGCTGACGCTGTCGCAGAAGATCCCGGTGGCTGGGGCGGTGATCGTCACCACGCCGCAGGATATCGCCACGTTGGATGCGCGCAAGGCATTGAATATGTTCGAAAAGGTCGAGGTTCCTGTGCTCGGCATCATCGAGAACATGGCCGTGCATACCTGTAGAAACTGTGGCCACGTCGAGCATCTGTTCGGCGAGGGCGGTGGCCAGCGCATGGCCGAGCAGTACGGGGTGCCGTTGCTGGGCTCGCTGCCGCTGGATATCTGTATCCGCGAGCAAGGCGATGTGGGTGCGCCCATCGTGGTTGCACAGCCCGAGTCGGCGGCGGCCAAGGCCTATATGGCAGCGGCGCAGCGCATGGCGGAGGAATTGGCCAAGCGCCCGCGCGCCAGTATCCCGATCCTGTCCTCGCTGATCTGAGCCGGGTGGCAGCTAGAGCTGATCGTAGGAAAGGCCCGTTCTGCGGGCCTTTCTCATATAGATGGAGTGCGCGGAACTGGCTGGTGGGCGATTGTTTGCCGGCCCCTGGCCGGCTCTAGGCTAGAATCGACCACCCCCGGCCGCAGGCATGCTGCGGCACAACGTGAACAGGACCATTGAATGAGCATCAAGAGCGACCGTTGGATCCGCCAAATGTCCGAACAGCACGGCATGATCGCGCCGTACGAAGCCGGCCAGGTCAAGCAGGTGGACGGCCAGCGCATCGTCAGTTACGGCACCTCCAGCTATGGCTACGACGTGCGTTGCTCGCGTGAGTTCAAGGTGTTCACCAACATCAACTCGACCATTGTCGACCCCAAGCACTTCGACCCGAAGAGCTTTGTCGACATCGAGGCCGATGAGTGCATCATCCCGCCCAATTCGTTCGCGCTGGCACGCACGGTGGAGTTCTTCCGCATCCCGCGCGACACCCTGGTGGTGTGCCTGGGCAAGAGCACCTATGCGCGCTGCGGCATCATCGTCAACGTCACCCCGCTGGAGCCGGAGTGGGAAGGCCACGTGACCCTGGAGTTCTCCAACACCACGCCGTTGCCGGCACGCATCTATGCCAACGAAGGTGTGGCACAGATGCTGTTCTTCCAAGCCGACAAGGACGACGTCTGCGAGACCTCGTACAAGGATCGCGGCGGCAAGTACCAGGGCCAGACCGGCGTTACCCTGCCGCGCACCTGAGTGCGGCCTGGGCTGAAATGAAAAAGGCGCCGTCAGGCGCCTTTTTCTTTATGCAGGATCCGGCGGAGCGGCTTATTTGCCGCGCCCAAACAACATGCCGATGCCGACGGCTACCAAGATGGCCGGCCACCAGGTGGCGAGCATGGTGCCGATGTTGCCGTTGATCCAGCCGAGGTTCTTGGCCAGGAAGAACAGGCCAACGATGATCAGGATCAGTGCGGCGATCAGATTGGAGCGCATCGGCTTGCGGAGTCCGTAAGGGGGAAGGTGCTTATCGTAGCCGCTGGCGCCAGATTTCGACACGTTGGGCCAGCACCTCCGGGTCAAAGCGCTGTGCCTTGCCGCTGCCCCAGACCGGGCCCGGCCAGGCAGCGTCGTTCTCGTTGCGGCCAATCAGGTGTACATGCAGCTGGCGCACGATGTTGCCCAGCGCGCCGATGTTGATCTTGCTGACATTCGGCTTGTGCTTGAGATGCTGGGAGATCTGGTTGATCTCGGCCAGCAGCAGGCGCTGTTGGGCGCCATCCAGATCGATCCACTCGCTGGCGTTCGGCACACGCGGCACCAGCACGACCCACGGGAAGCGGTCGTCGTTCATCAGGCGGATCTGCGACAGGGGGCCGTCGGCGATCAATACGCTGTCGGCGGCAAGGCGGGTATCAAGTACGAAATCGGACGTCACAACTTCGGTCATCGCAGGTTCTCGCTGAAGAAGGCCAAGGTGCGTTCGCGCGCCAGATCGGCGCTGGCTGGGTGGTAGTGCATGCCGACCTCGCGGTTGAAGGCGTGGTCGGCTGGATAGACATATACAGGCAAGTCGGGTTGCTTTTCACGGTGCGCTGCAACGGCAGCGGCTGGGATCGAGGCGTCCTGGTCGCCAAAGTGGAAGATCGCCGGGGCTTTGAACGCTGTATCCAGGAACGGCACGTTGCGCGCGCCGTAGTAGCTGGCCGAGGGCAGACCCAGTCGTTGCGCAGCCAACATGGCGATGGTGCCGCCCCAGCAATAGCCGACCGTGCCGACCTTGCCGTATGGCGCCAATGCCTCTGCGGCGGTTTCGACCACGGTTACCGCGCGATCCACGCCCAGCTCGTCGACCAGCGCTTTGCCGCGGCTGACACCGGCAGCGTCGTAGTCCAGTTGCAGGTCCGGTTCGATCAGGTCGAAGAAGGACGGTGCCAATACCGCATAGCCTTCGGCGGCGTACTGCTCGGCCACATGGCGGATGTGCGCGTTGGCGCCGAAGATTTCCTGTATGACCACCAGGCCGGCACGCGGCGTGCTGGAAGGCAGAGCCTGCCAGGCGCGGATGGGGCCGAGTGGGGTGGGGAGGGTGATCCAGTTGGGCATGGGGAGGCTCCAAGGTGTTGGGTTGGCTCCCTTCTCCCGCTTGCGGGGGAAGGTGCCCGAAGGGCGGATGGGGGGAGTTTTTAGAGCGTGAGGTCTGCTTGCTAGAAGCTTCCCCTCACCCCAACCCCTCTCCCGCAGGCGGGAGAGGGGCTTAAGCAAGGCATTGCCGCGATAGTTCGGCACTGTCGCAATGAGACTGATTATCAGCTCTCTCACGTATTAAGCCAGCCGCAGGGCGAGGCCGCGCAGGCCCGGTATACTGCCCGGCTTTCCGGCCTCGCTGCCATCCCGGCCCGGCCCCAGGATTTCCAGATCATGTCCCAGCTGAACCCCAAAGTCGGCTTCGTCAGCCTTGGCTGCCCGAAAGCCCTAGTCGATTCCGAGCGCATCCTCACCCAGCTGCGGGTGGAGGGCTATAGCATCGTGCCGTCCTACGATTCGGCCGATGTGGTAGTGGTCAATACCTGCGGTTTCATCGACTCGGCCGTGGCCGAATCGCTGGATGCGATTGGCGAGGCGATGAACGAGAACGGCAAGGTCATCGTCACCGGCTGCCTGGGCAAGAAAGGCGACATGATCCGCGAGCATTACCCGGACGTGCTGTCGGTGTCCGGTCCGCAGGACTACACCACGGTGATGAAAGCGGTGCATGCCGCGCTGCCGCCCAAGCACGATCCGTTCGTCGATCTGGTACCGGACTACGGCATCAAGCTGACCCCGCGTCACTACGCGTACCTGAAGATTTCCGAAGGCTGCAACCACCGCTGCAGCTTCTGCATCATTCCTTCGATGCGTGGCGATCTGGTGTCGCGTCCGGTTGATGAGGTGCTGCGCGAGGCCGAGCGTCTGGTCAAGGGCGGCGTGCGCGAGCTGCTGGTGGTGTCGCAGGACACCTCGGCCTATGGCGTGGACCGCAAGTACGCGCCGGGCACCTGGCGCGGCAAGGAGTACGCCACGCGAATGAAGGCGCTGTGCGAAGGCCTGTCCGAGCTCGATGCCTGGACCCGTCTGCACTATGTCTATCCGTACCCGCACGTCGATGACGTGGTGCCGTTGATGGCCGAGGGCAAGATCCTGCCGTACCTGGACATCCCGTTCCAGCACGCAAGCCCGCGCATCCTCAAGCTGATGAAGCGTCCTGGTGCGGTCGAGAAGACTTTGGAGCGCGTGCTGCGCTGGCGCGAGATCGCGCCGGACATCACAGTGCGTTCGACCTTCATTGTCGGCTTCCCGGGCGAAACCGATGCCGAGTTCGAGCAGCTGCTGGACTTCCTCGATACCGCTCAGCTCGACCGCGTCGGCGCCTTCGCCTATTCGCCGGTGGAAGGTGCAACGGCCAACCAGTTGCCGGATCCGGTGCCGGAAGAAGTGAAGCAGGAGCGTCTGGCCCGTTTCATGGAAAAGCAGGCGGCCATTTCCGCTGCCAAGCTCGAAGCCAAGATCGGCAGCGTGCAACAGTGCCTGGTCGATGGCATCGAAGACGGCATCGCTGTGGCTCGCTCCAAGGCCGATGCGCCGGAAATCGATGGTCTGGTGCATATCCAGAATGCTGTTGAGGCCAAGCTGCGCGTCGGCGACTTCGTCAACGTTGAGATCACCGACAGCGATGAACACGATCTATTCGGCGACGCCCTGATCGATACCAAGGCCGCAGCGTTCGATATCAAGGTGCTGTGACCGCAGCACCTGCCGCAGACGATGCCGGCACTGGCCGGCGTCGTTTTGTAGCGCCGTTGCGCGGGCAGGTTGATCTGTGCGTTTTTGACCATCCGCTGTTCGCGGATTTCGGCGATTTTGCCGCGTTGCTGCGTGCTGCCGATTGGCCGGGCACCGATGTACTCAATGCGCAGTTGCCAGTGCAGGGAAAGCAATTCGTTGCTCAGGATGATGTCCTGCTTGGCGACGGCCTGCACTACGAACAGCGCATTGCACAGGGTGGCATCGCCACGCGCGAGCAGAACTGGCACGACCTGTTCAACGCGCTGGTGTGGGCGCGCTACCCTGCGATCAAGCAGGCGCTCAATGCGCAGCAGTGCCGGCATATCGCAGCGATGGGGCCAAGCCAGCGCAATCGCGCGCAGGCCGCATTGACCCAGTTCGATGAAACCGGAGTGATCATGCGTGTTCGCGATGCGCGCCTGCTGTCGGCATGGGACCGGCACGATTGGTCGGCGCTGTTCAAACCGGCGCAATGGCGCGAAGGTGACATCGCAGTCTGCGCGCTAGTTGGCCATGCGCTGATGGAGCAGGCTTTGCTGCCCGAGCGGCTGCTGGTTGGCAAGTGCTTGGTCGTCGTTGGCGATGACGACGTGGCCTGCTTTACCGCAGTGGCTGCAGCAATCGAAGACGCCAGTTTACTAACGGACCCCGCCGAACTACGGCCGTTGCCGCTAGCCGGCATTCCCGGCTGGCACGCGTCCCAAGACGCTGCCTTCTATCAACTGACCGAGTATTTCCGTCCGCTACGCGAAGGACGCGTCTATCCGGCGCCGCTCAACGTCAGCCGTAGCTGACGTCGATAATGGCGAAGCGGGTCAACCCGCTGGGCAGCTCCACTGCGAACTCGTCGTCGATGCGCTTTTTCAGCAATGCCCGTGCCAGTGGTGAGTCGATGCTGATGCAGCCGGCCGGCGCGTCGGTCTCATCGGGGCCGACGATCCGGTAGATAACGGTCTGGCCGGAATCGATGTTCTCCAGCTCAACCGTCGCGCCGAAGAACACCGCTTCCGGATCGCTGGGCGTGGTGTCGACCACGCGCAGGGCTTCCAGTCGTTTGCTCAGGTAACGCACGCGGCGGTCGATCTCACCCAGCTGCTTCTTGCGGTAGGTGTACTCGGCGTTCTCCGAGCGATCCCCTTCGGCGGCTGCGGCTGCCAGCGCCTTGACCACTTCCGGGCGACGCTGCCGCCACAGTTCGTCCAGCTCGGCCTTGAGCCGGGCATGGCCTTGCGCGGTGATCAGGGCGGTACTTTTTTCTGCAGGGGGACGCCAACGGCTCATTGCGGTCATGTAGTGCGTGGTTGCGGGCATGGTAGCCGGGCTGGCTTGCACAAGGCCAATCCATAGCTGAAGCTGCTCGTACTCTGACAAGGAAGTCCGGTCGATGTTGATCCTGCCGCTGCACAAACCGCTCAACCTGAGCACGCTGCCCCTGGTAACCGTGTTGCTGGTGCTGATCAACGTCTACGTGTTCTTCGCCTGGCAGACTGACGATGAACAGAAGGTGCAGGCAGCACAGGTCTGGTACCAGCAGTCAGGGCTGGCGGAATACGAACTGCCTGCCTACGAGAAACATCTGCGCTTGAGCGAACGCGGCGATGCGTTGGCTGAGTTGGAATCTGTTCCTGCAGAGCAGCAAGGTGGCTATGTTGGCATGGCGACCTTGAGTGATGTCGCGTTCCAGCAGGCGCTGCAGAACGGAAGCTTGTTTGAGTCGGAAGACCAGCAGGCCGCGTGGGCGCCGCTGCGGCGCGAGTACCAAACGCAGCTGGATCAGGTATTCACCTTGCGCCATATCCTGCGCAGTTCGGAATGGTCGCCGCGGCGATTGCTGTCGGCCGCGTTCCTGCACGGCAGCGTGATGCACCTGCTGGGCAACATGCTGTTTCTGGTGGTGTTGGGCTTGCTGCTGGAAGGCGCGCTCGGTGGCTGGCGTTTTCTGGGCCTCTATCTGCTGGGGGCGGTGGGCTCCAGCGTCGCCAGCGTGTTGTGGCGCTGGGGCGAAGTCGGTGGCGGGCTCGGCGCATCCGGTGCAATCGCAGCGGTGATGGGAGCGTTCTGCGTGGTATGGGGTATGCGTCCGGTGCGCTTCTTCTACTGGTTCGGGGTGATCTTCGACTACGTGCGCGCGCCGGCGATCTGGCTGTTGCCGCTGTGGTTGGGGTGGGAAGTGTTCAACCTGCTGACCAATGATGAAGCTGGGATTGGCTTCGACGCGCACGCCGGCGGTCTGATCTGCGGTGCGCTGCTGGGTGGCGTGCTGGTGTTGACCAGGCAAACCCGCGAAGACTATATGGCTGACGACACCGAAGCGTCGGTCAGCGATCAGCGCTGGGAGCAGGCTCAGTACTACATGGGGCGCCTGGAGAATGCAGCTGCTGAGCGCGTGTTGAGTGAGTTGGCGGCAGAACAACCACAACGGCTGGATATTGCGTTGGCGCGCTATCGGGTGGCAGCCAATGCCGGCAAGATCGCCGAGATGCGGGCGCGCGCTGCCGATGTATTGCGGCTGGGTGCGGATGATGCGGCCGCTCTGGCCGCGCAGCAGGGCATCGTGAAACAGCTGCTAGCCGATGGCGGTGTCGCCGAACTTGCGCAGCCCGCGTTCGAGCGCTGCCTCAAGGCCGGCTGGCTGCAGGAGGCTGAAGCCGTGTGGGAGCAGTCCATTCAATTGTCTCCTGAGATGCAGGCGCAGGGTTGGTTGCGGTTGGCCTTGCTACATGGCGAGGCCCACGCGCAGGAGCAACGCAGGCGCTTGCTGGAGTTGCTGCAGCAGCGTTTTGCAGCCACGCCGCAAGCTGGCAAGGCTCGGTTCCTGTTGGAGAACGACTAAGCGTCCTGCCGCAGTCGCTTTCAGACCGGGCTGACCTGCAATGCAGCCTTGGCTGCCTCGAGCTTGCGACGTTGCTCGTCGTCTTCGCAGCGTTGCAATGCCTCGTTGATGAGTTGAAGGGCTTCGGCGTCGCGGTTGTAACGCTCGCCCAGCAGCAAAGCGGCCTGCAACGCCCACTGCGGTGCCTCTGGCTCACGCGGCCACGCCTTGAACATTGCCCGCAGGGTATCCATCTGCAGTTGCAGCTGGCCGCCCAGACGCGCTCGTTCTGCAAGCTGTGCAGCCTGTTGTGGCTCGGCCGGGGTGAAATCCGGATCGACCTCGAGCATGTCGCGCAGCACGTTCATCGCGTCACGGTCCTGTTTTTCGATCAGCAGGCGGTTGATGTACTGGCGGGCATGGTCACGCAATGCGTCCGACGCGCCTTTGCGGCGTAGCAGGCGTTGATACAGCTCATGCACCGGCAGGCTGACCGCGCGCGAACGCACCGAGCCGCGCAGCGCATCCAGGGCGGCATCCGGTTGTCCTTCGCGTACGAAGTGTTCGGCTTCATCAAGCAATTTCTGGTCCGGGTCATGGCGCGACAATGCGTTGTATGCACCTTCCGGCTCGAAGCCCAGCGCCTCGTGGTACTGGTAAACCAGGTAGCCGAGCAGGTGGAAGGTAGTGAACAGACCCCAGATGCTGAAGAAGTTGAGCACCAGCTCACCGACGACGGGTGGCATGAAGGTGTGCAGCCATTGGCCAGCAGTCAAGGCGCTGGCCTGGATGACGAACAGCAGCAGGAAGGCGGCCAGATAGGGCCAGCCGATGCGCAAGGCGATGGTGATCGAGGTGGCTGGATTGGCAGCGTGGCGCAGGCTGCCATCCATCGCCAGCGAGATCACGCAGCCGGGCTGCAGCAGGACCACTGCGCCGAGTGTCAGCAGGCCGATCACCGGGCCGGTGAAGATTGCCACCGTCACCACGAAGATGCCCATCAAGATCATCAGCGCCAGCAGCCTGATGACGGTGCCGTCACTGCTGCTGAGGGTGTTTTCTGGCGAGGTCATGCGGCCGTTGGCGGTTTCGCGCAGGATCTCAAAGGCGTAGCGGTAGATTCCCACCCAGATGACGATGCCAAGCAGCCAGCCAATGGCTGGAAGCCAGGTCAGCAAGGTGCATAGCGTGAGTGCGATCAGCGAATACAGTGCCGGACCACGCACAGGATAGAGCGTGATCGCAGGCAGTCGTTGCCAGAACGGTATTGGGTGTTGTGCGCTTACCGTGCGCTTGCGGTCATCCATGACATTCCCCTGAGAGTCAGGGGCTGATTGTGGCTGCTGCGGTGGCAGGGCGGCAATGGGACGGACAGTGCGGTAGTGGGGCGGCCCCCGGCAAGGGCGCGGGATGGAAGAACACGAAGACGGCCAAACTAAAACCAGGGAAGAAGCCCCCGGAGGATATTGGATGATAATTGGGACG
>NZ_JBRREB010000067.1:0-21895 GCF_056759995.1 Stenotrophomonas sp. STEN030
CTTCACCGATAGAGCGTCCATGTAGTGCCGAGCCATGCTCGGCAGAGGCTTCACCGATAGAGCGTCCATGTAGTGCCGAGCCATGCTCGGCAGAGGCTTCACCGATAGAGCTTCCGTGTAGTGCCGAGCCATGCTCGGCAATCGGGCATCACCGGTAGAGCCTCTGCCGAGCATGGCTCGGCACTACAGGTGGGTGTGCTGGTAGAGCCTCTGCCGAGCATGGCTCGGCACTACAGGGTGGGGTTGCTGGTAGAGCCACTGCCGAGCATGGCTCGGCACTACTCGGCTATGGGCAGGCACAGGGTTTCTTTTACTTCTTCCATCACGATGTAGCTCTTGGATTCGCGTACGTGCGGCAGGGTCAACAAGGTGCTGCCCAGCAGCTTTCGGTAGGAGGCCATTTCATTGATGCGCGCTTTCAGCAGGTAGTCGAAATCACCTGACATCAAATGGCACTCCAGCACGTTGGGCAGCTTCAGCGCTGCGCGCCGGAACTCCTCGAAGATGTCGCCGGATTTGTAGGCCAGGCTGATCTCCACGAACACCAGCAGGCTGGCTTTGACCGAGGCGGGGTCCAGACGCGCGTAGTAGCCGGTGATCACGCCTTCGCGCTCCAGCCGACGCACGCGCTCGGTGCAGGGCGTGGTCGACAGGCCGACGCGCTCGCCCAGCTCGGTGAAGGAGATACGCCCCTCCTGCTGCAGGATGCGCAGGATCTTGCGGTCGATCTTGTCCAGTTCGCGGCTGCGGGTGGCCATGGCGGCTCTGCTTATGATGAACGAAACAGGAAATTACCCTGATCAGGCATATCAATACAGCTAAAAACACTGGTTGACCCTGAATATACTGCGCGGTTCCTAGCCCCTGCCGTCCCGTGCGCAGGGAATGATGTGGTCCGGAGAATGAAAATGCGCGTTCTGGTGCTTGGCAGCGGTGTGATCGGCACGACCAGTGCCTGGTATCTACGGCAGGCCGGCTTTGAGGTCACCGTGGTGGATCGGCAGCCGGCCCCGGCGCTGGAGACCAGCTTTGCCAACGCTGGCCAGCTGTCGTTCGGCTATACCTCGCCGTGGGCCGCCCCGGGCGTGCCGTTCAAGGCGATCAAGTGGCTGTTCGAGGAGCACGCGCCGCTGGCGATCCGTCCCACCGCCGACATCGCCCAGTACCGCTGGCTGTGGCAGATGCTGCGCAACTGCACCTCGGCCCGTTATGCGGTCAACAAGGCGCGCATGGTGCGGGTGTCAGACTACAGCCGCGATTGCATCAATGAGCTGCGCGCCGCCACCGGTATCGACTACGAAGGCCGCCAGCTGGGCACCACCCAGTTGTTCCGCACCCAGCAGCAGCTGGATGCCGCCGCACAGGACATCGAGGTGCTGCGCGAATACGGCGTGCCCTACGAAGTGCTGGACCGCCAGGGCATCGCCCGGGTCGAGCCGGCGCTGGCCGGCAAGACCGAGATGCTGGTTGGCGCACTGCGCCTGCCCGAAGACCAGACCGGCGACTGCCAGTTGTTCACCAACAAGCTGGCGGCGCTGGCGGAAGCCGCAGGCGTCGAATTCCGCTTCGACCAGGACATCGCCTCGATCCAGACCGATGGCGACCGCATCACCGGCGTACGCATCAACGGCAAGCTGGAAACGGCCGACCACTACGTGCTCGCGCTGGGCAGCTATTCGCCGCAGCTGCTGGCACCGCTGGGCATGCAGCTGCCGGTGTATCCGCTGAAGGGTTACTCGCTGACCCTGCCGATCACCAATGCGGCGATGGCACCGAACTCGACCATCCTCGACGAAAGCTACAAGATCGCCATCACCCGCTTCGAGGACCGTATCCGCGTCGGCGGCATGGCCGAAGTGGCCGGTTTCGATCTGTCACTGGAACCGCGTCGTCGCGCCACGCTGGAGAAGGTGGTCAAGGACCTGTACCCGGACGGCGGCGACCTGTCGCAGGCCAGCTTCTGGACCGGCCTGCGCCCGGCCACACCGGACGGCACGCCGGTGATCGGCGCAACGCCTTATCGCAACCTGTTCCTCAATACCGGCCACGGCACCCTGGGCTGGACCATGGCGGCCGGCTCCGGCCGTTACCTGGCCGATCTGATGAGCGGCAAGAAGCCGCAGATCAGCACCGAAGGCCTGGATATCTTCCGCTACGGCAAGGGCCAGCACTGATGCGCCCGGCACAGGCACTGATCGACCTGGACGCACTGCGCCACAACTACCGGCTGGCCCGCCAGCTCGGCGGTGGCAAGGCGCTGGCGATCATCAAGGCTGACGCTTACGGCCACGGTGCGGTGAACTGCGCGCGCGCGCTGCAGGACGAGGCCGATGGCTTCGGCGTGGCCTGCATCGAAGAGGCGCTGGAGCTGCGTCAGGCGGGTATCCGTGGCCCGATCCTGCTGATGGAAGGCTTCTTCGACGCGGCCGAACTGCCGCTGATCGTCGAGCATGATTTCTGGGTGGTAGTGGCCACGACGTGGCAGCTGGAAGCGGTGGAGGCGTTCAAGACCGACGCCACGCTGCGCATCTGGTTGAAGCTGGACAGCGGCATGCATCGGTTGGGTTTGTCGCCGGAGGAATTCCGCGACGCGCACGCACGCCTGAGCGCACTCCCGCAGGTCGGCCCGCTGGTGTTGATGACCCACCTGGCACGTGCCGATGAACTGGACAGCAACCGCACCCGCGAACAGCTCGATGTTTTCGTACGTGCGACCGAAGGCTTGGCAGGTGAAACCAGCCTGTGCAATTCGCCGGCGCTGTTGGGCTGGCCGGATGTGCGCAGTGACTGGGTACGCCCCGGCCTGATGCTGTACGGCGCCGATCCCTTGTATCCGCAGCCCAGCCCGCATGCCGCGCAGCTGCGCCCGGTGATGACCCTGCAGTCGCGGGTGATCTCCGTACGTGAACTGGCTGTGGGGGAACCGCTGGGGTATGGCGCGCGTTTTGTTGCGGAAAAGCCGACGCGCGTAGGTGTGGTGGCGATGGGTTATGCCGATGGTTACCCGCAGTTCGCACCCAATGGCACGCCGGTGCTGATCGATGGCGTACCGGGGCGACTGATTGGCCGTGTATCGATGGATATGCTGACCGTGGACCTGACCGATCACCCGCAGGCCGCACGTGGCAGCATCGTGCAGTTGTGGGGCAATGCACCGACCATCTCGGAGCTGGCACCGCGCTGCAATACCAGCGCCTACCGCTTGCCGTGCAGCCTCAAGCGCACGCCGCGGGTGTATTTGTCGGAATGAGATTGCCGGGTGCAGTGAATGAAACGGGCCGCGTCGCGGCCCGTTTCATTTTTCATTTGTGTGAGCGGCGTCAGCCGCGAAGCTGGCGGCAATGAAGTTGCTGGCATATCTGTGATCGCTTGGATCACCGGCTTCGCGGCTTATGCCGCTCCCACAGGTTTCAGCGTAACGGTGAAGCCCCTGCCGAGCATGGCTCGGCACTACAGGTGAAACAAAAAGGGCCGCATTGCGGCCCTTTTTTTCAATCTACAAATTGCGAATCACAAACCTGCTGTACTGCGATCGTTCTGCAGTTCGCGGCGTACCCAATCGTTGAGCATGCGCTTTTCGTAACGCAACGGGTCAGTGTTGTTGGGCAGGCTGCTGTTGAGCAGGTAGCCGGTATCGGCCAGCTTGCGCTCGCCTTGGTCGATGACCTGGCCATTGGCGTCGGTCAGGGTGAATTGCAACTCGATCCGCGGCGGGTAGATGTCGCGCATGATGCGCACATCGTCCAGACGCGGGCCATGCCATGGCTCGTAGTCGCCGGCACGCTTGATGTCGGTGATGGTCACCTCCAGCTTCTGCCCTTCAGGCAGTTGCTTGCTGGCCTGCTTGCGCAGGTGTTCGGCCAGATCCTCCACCCAGTTGCCACGCTGGGAGTCCCAGCGGTTACGGCTGTAGCGCAGCTCGGTGAACTGTGCCGGGTCGGTCCATTGCACCTGTACCGGACCTTCAGCGGGCAGGGCACGTGGGGCTTGTGGATCGGAAACAGTGCGCGGCTTGGCATCGGCACCGCCAGCAGCCAGCAGGCAGGCCAGGACAAGTCCGGTAACGGTCAGGGTTTTCATGACGTACTCCTGGAGGACTTTGATGATGGGAGTGTGAGGCCGACACCCCTACGCTGCAATGAACCCGGTGCCAGTTCCCAGCAGCGGATTGCGCGATGGTTCATCATCACAGGGTGTGGATGGATTCTCGCCCAGACTGGCGGGCACCTATCCCCCTCTTTGCCGCACTTTTCACCTCTCAGACGATGCCTGCCCCCAAACCGGACTCACACCTGTCATTGCTGTCTCTGGATGAAGAGGATCTGGAAAGCTCCAGCCTCTATCGGGAGGTATTCAATGCGGTGGCCAGCGGTTTCTGCGTGATCGAGCTGGTGTTTGAACACGGCGTCGCGGTGGATTTCATCTACCGCAAGGTCAATGCCGGTTTCCAGAAGGTCACCGGGCTTAGCAATGTCACCGGTCGGCGCGCCAGTGAGGTGGTGCCGGCGATGGAAGCGGACTGGTTCCAGGCTTTTGGGCGGGTGGTCAGCGAGGGTGGCATCAGCCAGTTCGAGCGTCAGGTGTCGGAACCGTCGCGCTGGTATTCGGTGGAGGCCGTACGCATCGGCAAGCCAGACAAACACCAGGTAGCGGTGTTTCTGTTCGATATCTCCGCGCGCAAGCGGATTGAAACCGAATTGGCCGAAAGCGAGGCGCGTTTCAGTGCATTGGCCGATGGCTTGCCGATGCCGGTCTGGGTGGTGGATGACCTGGGTCAGCTGCGCTTCGTCAACACCGCGTTCTTCACTTTCTTCGGTTTGCCGGCTGATCAGGATCTCGGACCGGACCCCTGGCAGCGCTTCCTGCATCCGGACGAACGTGCATCGTTCGAATACGAATTGCAGGCTGCGTTGAACGGACGCACCGAGCTGCACGTCAATACCCGCGTGCGCCGCCACGATGGGCAATGGCGCTGGTTGGAAATGAACGCCGTGCCGCGTTTCTCTGCCGATGGCCGCTTCATCGGCCTTGCGGGCAACAGCCCGGATATCACCGAGCGCCGTGAGATCGAAATGGCGCGCGAAGATCTGCTCACCGCCGAACGTGTGGCGCGCAACGCCGCCGAAGGCATGGCGCGGATGAAGGATGAATTCCTTGCTACTTTGTCGCATGAGCTACGCACACCGCTGACCACGGTACTGGGCTGGAGCGAGTTGCTGCTGCAACGCATGGAAGCCGATCACCCGATGCGGCGTGGCATGGAAGTGATCGCCAGCAGTGCGATGACGCAGAAGCACCTGATGTCGGACATGCTCGACCTGAGCAGCATGTTGCTGGGCAAGGTGCAGCTGGAAGTGGAAGTGCTGGATCTGTCCGAGCAGCTGCGCGAAGCGGTGCGCGCGCAGGAGCTGGTGGCCGAAGGCAAGGCGCAGAGCGTGCTGCTGGACCTGCCGGAGCTGCCGCAGCCGGTGCTCGGCGATGCCACGCGTCTGCAGCAGATCCTCGGCAACCTGCTGTCCAACGCGATCAAGTTCACCCCGGTGGAAGGGCGCATCGAGATCAGCCTGCAGCACGAAGCCGGCTATCTGGTGGTGCAGATCAAGGACGATGGCGACGGCATCGCGGCGGAGTTCCTGGAGCATCTCTTCAGCCGTTTCAGCCAGGCCGACAGCACTACTACCCGCCGCCACGGTGGTCTGGGGCTGGGCTTGGCCATCGTCCAACAGCTGACCGAGTTGCATGGCGGCACGGTGTCTGCGGCAAGCGAGGGGCCGGGGCAGGGCGCCACCTTCCTTCTGCGCCTGCCCGAGTTCCAGGTGCAGAAGGCGGCGAACCGCCCGCGCCGGCGCGTACAGCGCGGCCGCATCGGCGAGCAGGTGCTGGTGCCCAATGCACTGCAGGGCCTGCGCGTGCTGGCGGTGGAGGACCAGGTCGACATGCTCGGTTATATCCGTCGCCTGCTGGAAGAACAGGGCGCGACGGTGGTCACCGCTGGCACCGCCGCCGAGGCGCTGGAGCTGCTGGATCTGCGCGGGCATACCGCGTTCGACGTGCTGATCAGCGATATCGGCATGCCGGGTATGGATGGCTACGGCCTGATCCACACCTTGCGTGAGACCTTGGGCGTCGGCGGCGATGAGTTGCCGGCGGTGGCGGTGACCGCGCTGGCCCGCGCCGATGACCGGCGGCGCGCGTTTTCCTCTGGCTTCCAGGGGCATCTGGCCAAGCCATACAGCGTGGCGCAGCTGATTTCAGCGATCCGCGACGCGCGTTTGCCGCGCTGAAATCTTTGGTTCTTCTCCCGACTGAGGGGAAAAAATCCGATTCCAAGGGACCTGCGGGGGTTTGCGGATGACTTAAGTGCTCTGTGGAAGAGGCGGCGGATGTGGGAGCGGCGTGAGCCGCGAAGCTCAGGCTGCTGACGCCGCTGGCGTCCGCTTCATCTGAGGATGTCCCTGCTTCGCGGCTCACGCCGCTCCCACAAAACATTTGCACGGATTTCACGCGGAAAAACGGTAATGTGACGGCGTTCACCCATGGACGCCGCCATGCCCCTGTACGCGCCCCATGTCTACTCCGACCCGATGCTGATCGCATCGCTGGAGGCCTTGCTTGGCGAGTTGCCGGAGCAGGCCCGGGTCATGCTGGTCCTCAAGGACGGCAGCCGCGTGGCTGGCACGGTCACCGCGCAGCCGGCATTGCAGCACTTTGCCGACCACAACGAGGAGCCCGGGGTGAACGCGACGGTGCGTCTGGAGGACCTGCTGCGCGCCTGTCAGCAGCACGTTGTGTGGTTGGACAGCGTGTTGCAGGTACTGCATCTGCCGGCTGCCGAGCCCTGACGCGGCGCCTCGCCAGAGCCCATTCAGCTGTGCGGAGCCGGTGGCAGCGGCCGGCCCGGTAGAATGGCCGGCCCTGCTAGACGAATTACCGGCATGCCTGCTCCGCACGACGCTCCGTTGGAAACCCTGTTCCTCCCGTTCTCCAAGGCTGGCCTGCGCTGGCCGCAGGGGCCGGTCCTGTTCCTGCGCGCGCAGGACGGTTGGTCGCTGCGCGAGCATGCCGATGCCTCGCAGCTGGTCTGCTCGCAGAGCTTCCGCCCGTTCGCCGACGCCCTGCAGCGCAGCGGCTGGGAAGTGCGCGATGAGCAGGCGCTGGAGCAGTCCGAAGAGCGCTACGCGTTGGTGCTGGTGCTGCCGCCGCGGCAGCGCGACGAAGCCCGTGCGCTGTTTGCGCAGGCGCTGAGCAAGCTGGCCCCGGGCGGCATCATCCTCGCCTGCCAGTCCAACAATGAAGGCGCCCGCTCCGGCGAAAGCGACCTGCAGCAGCTGGCCGGGCTGGGCGGCACGCTGACCAAGAATCACTGCCGCGCCTATTGGTCGGTGCCGGCTGAAGGCAAGCACGACGAGGCGCTGCACAAGCGCTGGGCTGCGCTGGATGCGCCGCGCAAGATCGTCGACGGCCGCTTCCTGAGCCGCCCCGGCGTGTTCGCATGGGACCGCATCGATCCGGCTTCGGCCCTGCTGGTGGAGCAGCTGCCGGCGGATCTGGCCGGACGTGGCGCCGATCTGGGCGCTGGCTGGGGCTATCTGTCCTCCGAAGTGCTGGCGCGCTGCCCCAAGGTCACCGCGCTGGATCTGTACGAAGCCGAGGCGCGCGCGCTGGCGCTGGCCCGCCACAATCTGGCTGATGTCGGCGAGCAGGTGAAGCTGGATTTCCGTTGGCAGGACGTCAGTGCCGGTATTGATGGCCGCTACGACTTCATCGTCTCCAACCCGCCGTTCCACACCCCGGCGCGCGAAGACCGGCCCGACATCGGCCGTCGCTTCATCGCCGTGGCTGCGCAGTCGCTGCGCCCGGGCGGGCAGTTGTTCATGGTTGCCAACCGCCATCTGCCCTATGAGCAGATCCTGACCGAGAGCTTCGGCCAGGTGCGTGTTGCTGCCGAGCGCGATGGCTTCAAGGTCATTGTCGGCACCCGGGGCCGCGCATGAAGCTGGTCAAGCACATCGCCAACCTCGGTTACGGCAGCCGCAAGCAGGTGCAGCAGATGTTCCGCGAAGGCCGCGTTACCGATGCGCAAGGCGATGTGCTGTATGCCGACGACAAGGTCGAGCACGACAACATCCGCATCGATGGTGAAGTGTTGGACCCACCGCCGGGCCTGATCCTGATGCTGCACAAGCCGGCCGGCTATACCTGTTCCACCAAGGACCATGGCCGCTTGATCTATGAGCTGCTACCTGAGCGTTTCCGCGACCGCGACCCGGTGCTGTCCAGCGTCGGCCGCCTTGATCGCGATACCTCGGGCATGTTGCTGATGACCGATGACGGCCAGCTACTGCACCGCATCGTGTCGCCCAAGTCGAAGCTGGACAAGGTCTACGAAGCGCAGCTGGCGGAAGATCTGAGCGGCACCGAGACCGCACAGTTCGCCAGCGGCGCACTGCTGCTGGAATCCGATGACAAGCCCTTGCTGCCGGCCGAGCTGGAAGTGCTGGGGCCGCGCGCGGCGCGACTGACACTGCACGAAGGCCGCTATCACCAGGTGCGGCGCATGTTCGCTGCGGTTGGCAACCACGTGCAGGCGCTGCACCGGTCGCGCATTGGTGGACTGGGTCTGGGTGATCTGCCTGAAGGCCAATGGCGTCAGCTCGATGCCGCTGATCTGGCCGTATTGTTCGGAGAGCAGGCCTGATGGAACTGCTGTTCCGCCCGCAGGCGCTGGTGTTCGACATGGACGGGCTGATGCTGGACAGCGAGCGTGCGCTGATGGGCTGCCTGGAGCGGACCGCGCAGGATCATGGCTATGCATTGCCGCGCCCGCTGCTGCTGTCCTTGATCGGGTCCTCAGACGCGACCACCCGGCAGAAGCTGGCCGACGTACTGGGCATGGAGCGTACCGACGCGCTGCTGGCTGATTCCTACGCGCGCTATGCCGACATCGTTGATGCCGGCGTGCCGTTGCGGCCGGGCATCATCGAGTTGCTGGAATTGCTGCGCGAGCACGACATCCCGCGCGCGGTGGCCACCGCCACACGTTCACCGCTGGCCCAGCGCAAGCTGGAGGCAGCCGGGCTGCTGCAGTATTTCCAGTTCGTCGCCACCAGCAGCGATGTTGCCCATTCCAAACCGGCCCCGGATATCTATCTGCACGCTGCACGCGGCTTGGGTATTGCTCCAGCGCATTGTCTGGCCTTGGAAGATTCCCCAACTGGCGTACGCGCCGCCTTGGCTGCCGGCATGACCACCATCCAGATTCCGGACCTGCTGGAACCGGACGAAGAAGTGCGCGGCTACGGCCACCACATCACCGCCTCGCTGCACGATGTGCGCGAGCTGCTGCAGCAATGGCTGCCGGTAAGCGCAGCCTAGGCCTCACCGTAGTGCCGAGCCATGCTCGGCAGAGGCTTTACCAGGAATGCAGCACCCAGACGCTTCACCTGTAGTGCCGAGCCATGCTCGGCATGAGGCCTTACCGACAAAGCCCCTGCCGAGCATGGCTCGGCACTACATTGGACATTGCTGGTAACGCCCCTGCCGAGCATGGCTCGGCACTACCGGTCATCTCTCAGGTATTACCTTCACCACCGGCCAACACGCGGTGCCAGCCTTCCACACCCAGCTGGTCCAGCGTGGCGATGTTGCGCTCGACAATCACGTCCGGGTCCGGGAACGCAGCCACCGCACGCTCAACGCTGTCTTCGCGCAGCAGGTGCAGGGTCGGGTAGGGCGAGCGGTTGGTGTAGTTGCTCACATCATCCGGCGCAGCACCGGCGAACTGGTACTGCGGGTGGAAGCTGGCCACCTGCAGGATGCCCTGCAGATCCAATGCTTCCACCGCCGCATCGGCGTTCTCCAGAAAATCGTTGTAGTCCAGGAAATCTCCGAGCACTTCCGGGTGGATGATCAGCGTGGTGTCGACCTGCTCAACCGGGGTGTCACGCAACAGCAGCAGCTCTTCGGCCAGCTGC
Source organism: Stenotrophomonas sp. STEN030 (assembly GCF_056759995.1). Classification (NCBI taxonomy): domain Bacteria; kingdom Pseudomonadati; phylum Pseudomonadota; class Gammaproteobacteria; order Lysobacterales; family Lysobacteraceae; genus Stenotrophomonas; species Stenotrophomonas sp. STEN030. The sequence continues at coordinate 9,975 of NZ_JBRREB010000067.1, forward strand.
TCCAGCAGCGCCTCCGGCGTGGTCGCATCGCTGAGCACGAAACGGACCTGGTTCTTGACGTAGACCGCCTTGGCGAACGGGCACAGGTTCAATCCGATCACCGCTTTTTCCAGCCAGTTGCGGGTGACGGCGATGGGATCGATGGCGGCTTCTTCGTTCATGGCTGGCTCGTTCATGGCTGGCACTTGGGCTGGCAAGGCAGGCGATTGTAGTGGTCATCGGCGTTGGCTGCCGTCGTGCTGTCATCGCGATGCCGTTCACTGTCCACAAACTGGACACCGTGCATTGTTGAAATTCCCGTGCTTTCAGCGGCTTGCAAGAATCTCGCCGAAGGCTAATAGGCAGTTGCCGGGCGCAGGTATTCAATGTCGGCACAGACCACGCTAGGAGTACAGGCAATGGCAGAACAGGCGTTTCTTCCCCCCGCTTTATGGGCGGGCAAGCAATTTGATGGTCAATGGCAGGCCGGTGCCAGCCAGCAGGACGTGATCGAGCCGGCCACCGGCAAGGTGCTCGGCAGCATCGCAATGGCCGATCCGGCGCAGATTGCGCGCTCGGCTGCCGCCGCCGCCAAGGCACAACGTGACTGGGCCAACGCGCCCTATGAAACCCGCGCGCAGGTCTTGCGCCGTGCTGCGCAGCTGGCTGATGAACACGCCGCCGAGATCATCGACTGGTTGGTGCGTGAGTCCGGTTCGACCAAGCTCAAGGCAGGCTTCGAGAACAAGGTAAGCACCAAGGCCTTGCAGGAAGCCGCAGCGCTGCCCTCGCGCAGTGTTGGCGAGATCCTGCCGTCCGCATCGGGGCGCTTGAATCTGGCACGCCGCCGCCCGCTGGGCGTGGTCGGAGTGATCTCCCCATTCAACTTCCCCTTGTACCTGGCCATGCGCGCGGTAGCGCCAGCACTGGCGCTGGGCAATGCGGTGGTGCTCAAGCCCGATCCGCGCACGGCGGTTTGCGGTGGCTTTGTTATCGCCCGCCTGTTTGAACTGGCCGGGCTACCGGCCGGTGTATTGCATGTGCTGCCCGGTGATGGCGCAGCAGGTGCGGCGCTGACCAGTGATCCCAATATCGCCATGATCCAGTTCACCGGCTCCACCGCTGCCGGCCGCAAGGTTGGTGAAGCAGCCGGCCGGCACCTGAAGAAAGTGTCGCTGGAACTTGGCGGCAAGAATGCACTGATCGTGCTCGACGATGCCGATATCGATCTGGCCATCGCCAATACCGCGTGGGGCGTCTATCTGCATCAGGGGCAGATCTGCATGGCCACCGGTCGCGTGCTGGTTCAACGCGGTATCTATGCGCAGTTCCTGGAGAAGCTCATCGCCAAGGCGCAGTCGCTGACCGTTGGCGACCCAGCCCAGGCTGATGTTGCGCTCGGCCCATTGATCAACGCACAGCAGCGTGACCATGCCGCGCGCGTGGTGGCCGAGGCTGCAGCAGCCGGGGCAACGCTGGAGACCGGTGGCACCTATCAGGATCTGTTCTTCGAGCCGACCGTGCTCAGCGGTGTGGACAAGACCAATCCCGCCTTCCGTGCGGAGATTTTTGCACCGGTGGCGGTGGTGGTGCCGTTCGACAGCGATGAAGAGGCTGCCGCGCTGGCCAACGACACCGAGTACGGCCTGTCGATGGCCATCGTCTCCAGCAATGTCGGCCGTGCCTTGAAGCTGGGTGAGCAACTGCACACCGGCATCCTGCATATCAACGACCAGACCGTGAATGACGAGGTCATCAATCCGTTTGGTGGTGTTGGCGCCTCCGGCAATGGCAGCAGCATCGGCGGCCCGGCCAACATCGAAGAATTCACCCAATGGCAATGGCTGACCATCAAAGGCGAAGCCCCGGCCTATCCGCTCTGAACAGGAGAAACCCATGAGTGCATCTGCAGAACTGCGTGACATCACCGTGGCGGTGGTGCGCGAGAAGGAAAAGCCGTTCACCATCGAGAAAGCACGCATTCGCGGGCCGAAAGATGACGAGGTGCTGGTACGCGTCGTCGCTACTGGCCTGTGCCATACCGACCTGATCGTGCGCGACCAGTACTACCCGGTGCCGCTGCCGGCGGTGCTGGGCCATGAAGGTGCGGGCGTGATCGAAGCGCTGGGTCCGGGCGTCAAGGATCTGAAGGTGGGCGACCATGTGGTGCTCACCTACGGCGCCTGCGGCCACTGCAATCCCTGCAGTGGTGGTCATGGTGCCTACTGCAAGGACTTCTTCGGCTTGAACTTTGGCGGTGGCGAGCTGGACGGCAGCACCGCCATCCAGGACCCACACGGTCAGCCGCTGCACGATCACTTCTTCGCCCAGTCCTCGTTTGCGACCTATGCGCTCAGCCGCGAGAACAATGCGATCAAGGTGCCCGAGGACGCGCCGCTGGAACTGCTGGGCCCGTTGGGCTGCGGCATCCAGACCGGTGCCGGTGCAGTGATCAACTCGCTCAAGGTCCGCGCCGGCAGCAGCTTTGCTTCCTATGGCGCGGGTGCGGTTGGCCTGAGCGCGGTGATGGCTGCCCGCGTGGCAGGTGCCACCACCATCATCGCCATCGATGTGGTGCCGTCGCGATTGGAGCTGGCCAAGGAACTGGGTGCCACCCATACGATCAACAGCCGCGAGGTGGATGTGATCGAGGCTGTGCGTAGCATTACCGGCGGTGGTGTTGATTTCGCGCTGGAATCAACCGGCCGCCCGGAGGTGTTGGAGCAGGGCATCGAGGCATTGGCCGGTCTGGGCGTGATCGGTGTGGTGGGTGCACCCAAGCTGGGCACCAAGGCCGCGTTCGACATCAACAACCTGCTGCTGGGAGGCCGCAGCATCCGCGGCATCGTCGAAGGTGACAGCGTGCCCAAGGTGTTCATTCCGCAGCTGGTACAGCTGTACCAGCAGGGCCGCTTCCCGTTCGACAAGCTGGTCAAGTTCTATCCGCTTGAGCAGATCAACCAGGCGGCCGAAGACAGCACCAAGGGCATCACCTTGAAGCCGATTCTCAAGATCGGTTGATGGAACAAACCATCGCGGGCCGTGCTGGCCCGCGATGGCGATTCAGTCAGCGAGCGAGGTGTAGGCTGGGCGCAGTTGTCTGGAGGACGCCCATGGCCACCACGCTCGTGCAACAGCAGCAACGCCTGGCCGCGGCACGGCAGCGTTTTGCCGAAGGCGACAGTCTGCCCACGCGGTTGCTGGCGCCGGCCGTGCTGCGCTCCTGGGAGCGCTCGCGACAAGCGGGCGTGCGTCCGCAACAGGCGCCACAGTATTCATCACTGGCGCAACGCCAGCTGCGTCTGGACGATCCGGCAGACCGCTTGCTTGCCCGTTGCGTACGCCAGGACATGGACGATCTATGGGCGGCGTTCGGTGGCCGTCGTTGGACCCTATTCTGCGTGAATCGTGATGGTCTGATCATCGCCCAGCGCGAACACGGCCTGGGCGATGAAGCGATATTGCGGCCGATCCAGGTCGGCCGGCGCGTGCGCGAGATCGAGATCGGCACCACTGCACCGTCCTGTGCACTGGCTGAGGATGCGCCGGCGCTGGTACGCGGCAACGAGCATTACCTGGATGAGTTTTCGCAGGTCTATTGCCTGAGCGTGCCGCTGCACGGTGCCGACGGCGAAGTGCTGGGTGCGCTGGATATCACCGGCATCGGCGAGCGTGACAGCGAGTTGCTGCGGGGTTACTTCCGCCAGGCCGCGCTGTCGATCGAGAACCAGCTGATCCAGCAGCAACGCGATTGCCATCTATTGGCCGTGCAGCACGACGCGCGCTGGTTGGGCACGCCGCAACAGGGCGTGTTGGCAGTGGGCGAGGACGGCCGACTGCGTGCTGCCAACAGCGTGGCGCGGCGCATTCTGGGACTGTCGCGCAGCGGTGCCTTGCCGTTGATGACCCTGGATGGCGTATTTGTCGAAGCCAGCGTGCACCAGCGTCGTCGCCTGTTGCAGGCCGGTCCGGTGCATCGGGTGCCGCTGCGTGCGGACAGCGCATTGCAGGTGCATTATCTGCGTGGGCCGGTGCGCTCGCGTGCCAGTACCCAGACCGTTGCAGTGGCAGCGACGAGTTCGCTACGCACCCAAGGTGCACAGGCGGTACGTGAAGCGGTGGCTGCGCATGCTGGCAATCTCAGCGCGGCGGCACGTCAACTGGGTATTTCGCGCACCACGCTGTACCGCAAGTTGCAGCAGGCCGGTTGAGCCTGCTGCAACAGGTTTATTGCAGCAGGATTTACATCAGTCGCGGAAGTTGTCGAACTGCAGCGGCTGTTCGAAGTCGTCCTTCTTCAGCAGCGCCATCACTTCCTGCAGATCGTCACGCTTCTTGCCGTTGACGCGCAGCTTGTCGCCGTTGATCTGGGTGTCGACCTTGATCTTGGATTCCTTGATCTTGGCGGCGATCTGTTTGGCAAGCTTCTGCTCGATGCCCTGCTTGACCGTCACCTGCTGGCGCGCGCCACCCAGATTGGTTTCGATATCGCCGAACTCCATGCAACGGAAATCGATGCTGCGCGCGGCCAGGCGCTGCTTGAGGATGTCGGCCATCTGCTTGAGCTGGAAATCGGTGGGCGCGGTGAGCTTGATCAGCTTCTCGCCGTCCTGCTCGAAGCTCGCGGCCACACCCTTGAAATCGAAGCGGGTGGACAGCTCGCGGTTGGCCTGGTCGATGGCGTTGGTCAGCTCGTGCTTGTCAACTTCGGATACGACGTCAAAAGAAGGCATGGGGCCTGCTCCAATCAGAAAATCAGGCGCCATTCTAGGCGATTGGCGGGGAGGGGATGGTGGAGGAGGCTGTGGTTGCCCGTCGCCCTTGCTTGCTTTTCGCTCGTCATTCCCGCGAAGGCGGGAATCGCTCCTGCTCGTGCTCCTGCATTTGCTGTGCTTTGGTTCGTTCCTCGTAGGGAAGAATCAAAGCCACAGCCAAGAGCTAGAGCCAGGAGCGATGACCCGACATTCGTCGGTTGAAAACCCCGCCTTCGCGGGAATGACGAGCTAGGGGCGAAGGCCAGAGCAACAGCCAGAGCAACAGCCGCTCACAACCCCAGCCGCAACTTCACCTCAGCCGCGATCCGGGTGGTCTCGCGCAAAGGTTCGACCTCCACATTCGGATCAGCATCAAAAGCCGCCAGCCCATCCAGCAACCGTCCACGCTCCCGCAAGGCCTGCTGAAAGGACGCCATCCGCTCCTGCGCACGTGTGCCCAGCAACACCCCAACCGGCACACGGGTGGCGCAGGCTTCGGACAGCAGGTTGACCGAGTCCGGCGTACAGACAATGCGGTCGGCCCAGCCCAGCAACCCGGCATAAGGATTGGAGCCGTCACCGCCATCGGCCCAGATCACGCCGGGCACATCGTCGAAGGCGCGCAGCAGGGCGGCCGTCACCGCGCGTGGGGTACGCCGTGAGGTGGTGGCCAGCACGCTGCCGCCGTCAGTGCGGATGCGCGCGGCCAGCTGCTGGAACAGTGGCTGGATGTCGCTGTCCTGCCACGGCGCGTGGTCGGTAGGGCCACCCACCAGCAAGGCGGTACGCGGCCCCGGCAGCTGCTCGAAGCTGGAGAACGCGGCCCGGCCCCAGGCCAGCCAGTCATCGCTGACCGGGTTGAGGCTGCCCAGCAGGGTGAGCACGTTGTCCGCGCGCAGGCGGTCGTGCTCGGGCACCACCAGCAGGTCCCAGTGGCGCGGGGAAATACGTGGGTCGAGGATCTGCACGGTGCGGCTGCCGCGCTGGTGCAGCACCCGCAATGCGCCGGCGGCCTGCCGGCCACAGCCAATCGCCAGCGCCGGCGCATTGCCGGCCAACTGCGCGAACTGCGGTCCAAAGCCGCGCGCAGCGCCCGGCAGCAGGCGCGGCGACAGCCAGCGCCACGGCGCCCGTGGCAGCAGTTGCAGGCGCTGCTGGCCGCCCAGCGCCAGCGCGGACGCCAGTGCCACCGCCTGGCGCACGTTGCCTGCGCGGCCGTCGGTGATCGTCCATGGGAGCGTCGATCGTTTCGCGTATGGCATTAATTCGTTTCAATAAGGCTGGGTGTTGCAACAGCCAGAGGGCTCTACACTGAGGCCTCTGATCGGCGTGTCATTGTCCGGGGCCGACCCGTGCAATGTCACGACCGTAGCCAATTCACCACGGAGTTTCCATGTCCGACATCTTCAACGATGCCGCGCTTGACCAGCTGTTCCGCACCGCCCGCACCCAGAACACGTTCCAGGACCGTCCGGTCGAGGACAGCCAGCTGCGAGCCCTGTATGACCTGCTGAAGTGGGCACCCACCTCCGCCAACGCCAGCCCGGCGCGCTTCGTGTTCGTCAAATCGGCCGAAGCCAAGCAGAAGCTGGCACCGGCGCTGTCCGAGGGCAATCTGGCCAAGACCCTGGCTGCTCCGGTCACGGCGATCATTGGTTTTGACCTGGATTTCCACGAGAAGCTGCCCTACCTGTTCCCCCACACCGACGCCAAGGCCTGGTTTGACGGCCCGCGCGAAGGCCGCCATGAGGCTGCATTCCGCAACGGTAGCCTGCAGGGTGCCTATCTGATCCTGGCCGCGCGCGCGCTGGGCCTGGATGCGGGTCCGATGTCGGGCTTCGACCCGGCCAAGGTGGATGAAGCGTTTTTTGCCGGCACCGCCATCAAGTCCAATTTCCTCGTCAATCTGGGCTATGGCGACCCGTCCGGCATCTTCCCGCGCTTGCCGCGGCTTTCCTTCGACGAAGCCGCGCGCATTGCCTGATTGTTGAAGTGTTCCACACGGCCTCCGTCACACCGGCTGACGCCTTGCTTGTCGAAAATAATCCGTCTATCACCTCCAAGGAGAGATCCATGTCCGCTATGACCAAGTTGCTGCTCCCGCTGGCCCTGGCCGCTGCCATCACCGCCTGCTCCAAGCCGGCCGACACCGCTGCCCCGGCTGCCGCCCCGGCCGAAACTGCCGCTGCTCCGGCTGACGCCGCTGCTGCTGCCCCGGCTGCCCCGGAAGCCGCTGCGATTCAGATCGCCGCCGGCACCTACAAGCTCGACCCGACCCACACCGACGTGCTGGTGCAGTGGAGCCACATGGGCTTCTCCAACCCGAGCGCGCATTTCGGCAACGCTGACGGCACCCTGGTGTACGACGCCGCTGACGTGAGCAAGTCCAGCGTGGAAGTGACCCTGCCGCTGAGCGGCTTGAACACCTTCACCGCCAAGTTCGACGAACACATTCGCAGCGCCGATTTCTTCGACGCCGCCAAGTTCCCGACCGCCACCTTCAAGAGCACCAAGGTGGAAGCCGCTGGTACCAACAAGCTGACCGTGACTGGTGACCTGACCGTGAAGGGCATCACCAAGCCGGTGGTGTTGGACGTGACCGTCAACGGTGCCGGCGAGCACCCGATGGCCAAGGTGCCGTCGGTTGGTTTCGATGCCACCACCACGATCAAGCGCAGTGATTTCGGCGTGGGCGCCTACGCCCCGGCCGTCAGCGACGACGTCAAGGTCCGCATCACCACCGAAGCCTCGATCCCGAAGGCCGAGGAAGTTGCAGCCAAGTAATCGCTCCCGCGGTTTCTTCGCAGGACGCAGTAAACGCAAAGGCCCGCCATTGGCGGGCCTTTGTTGTTCTGGCCTTACTGCTTTCCGGCTTTTTGTGGGAGCGGCGTCAGCCGCGAAGCAGATACACCGTCAGCTCGCACAGACGCCGATAGTTTCAGTGACCTCGGCTTCGCGGCGGACCCCGCTCCCACCAGCGAGTGCTCAAGCAACGCGCGCAGGCATCCCGGCAAGCCGCACATGCCCAACCAACTGCCGCAGATAGCCGCCGGCTGCACACAGCAGCGCATCACCAACCGGCTTCAACGCGCGGCTACCCCAACGCTGATGGAAATGCCGTGCATACGGCAACAGCACATCTGAAAAAATCACCATCAACTGGGCGGAGAAAAGCGCGAGCAGCACGTCCAGCCCCAATGCATCCAGCACAGGCACCAAGGTGGCCAGTTCCGGGTTGGAGACGATGCACAGAATCACGACGGTGGTAAGCAAAGCGGCCGCTCGGCCGCGCCAGTTGTGGGTTTTCATTTGTTGAACCATAGCAAGTAGCGGGCAGGCTGATGGGCCGCGCCTCATGTGCGCTACTTGCTGCGAACCGTTCACCGGTTCGAACAGGTATCGGCCAGGTGGCGCGCGGCGCGTTCCGCTTCACTGGATGCCACTTGGCGTTGCTCGTCCGAACGCAGCGTGCTGGTCCCAGCCACCTTCCGAGCAGGACTGTTGGAGTTGTCCTCCCCCGCCAGCTGCCTCGCCAGCTCGACATTGACGATATGTCCTTGCATGAACAGCAGGTCGGTATACACGCTCATTTCCCTACTCCTTGTTGAGAGGATTTGAGGTTAGTTCCGGGCTATAGTCCGGAAAAGCGAGCATCCTTCAATCAAGTATTGAGTAAAACTCAAGTCTCATGTCCAGGCCGCCACTCCAGTTCCTGCAGGGCTTCGTGCTTGCCGCACGCATGGGCAACATGTCGCGCGCTGCCGAGGCGATGAATGTCACCGTCAGCGCCTTGAGCCACCAGATGCGGCAGCTGGAGCAGCGGCTCGGCTATCCGCTGTTGCTGCGCCAGGCGCGTGGCGTGGCGCCGACGCAGGAAGGGCGGCGTCTGCTCGATCAGGTCGGCCCGCATCTGGATGCGATCAACGAGGTCTTCCGTCCGTTCCGGGCGCGCCGCGATTGCGTGTTGTCGATCAGTGCGGTGCCGACGATGGCATCGGCGTGGCTGGTACCACGCCTTGGCCGTTTCGTGGCGGCGCATCCGCAGATCGAGATCAACCTGCAATCGAATCAGCTGCTGATCGATTTCGAACGGCAGCTGCAGTTCGATGGGGCGATGCGCATCGGTGATGGTCGCTGGCCGGGCGTGATCGCCGAGCCCTTGATCGATGAGTGGCTGGTGCCGATGGCCAGCCCGGCACTGGTGGAGCGCATGGGCGGCATTGGCGCGAAGCCGCTGGCGGAGTGGCCGTTGCTGGGTGACCCGGATGGCGAGTGGGACCGCTGGTTCGCCTTGACCGGCGCGAATGCGCCCAAGCGTTACGTTGCGATCTTCGATGACTCCGAATCGCACCACCGTGCGGCCTTGGAAGGCGTTGGCGTTGCGCTGGGGCGGGTGACGCGCGCGCAGCTGCTGCTGCAGTCAGGCCAGTTGCAGTTGCTGTCCGCTCACCGGTTGAAGACGGCCTGGTCGCACTGGCTGGTCTATCCGGAACGATCGAAGGACCATGCTGGCTTCCAGGCATTCCGGCAGTGGCTGCATGCGGAAGCCACCGAGTATCGAGTATTGATGGGTGAACAGCAGCAACAGTGACCTGTGTCAGCGCATGCAATCGCGGCTTGCCGCGATTGGCTTAAGCGCTTACTTGATCCACGGCGCCAGAACACGCAGCCGCTGCGGCTGCGAGGACAGCGTAAACGCCACCAGCAGTGCAGCACCGCTCAAGGCCATTACCCATACCAGCACCGCCATCGTGGCGTGATCCACGACGAGGCAGAGCACCAGCGCAGCCACGATGCTGCAACTGCCGAGGATGCGCAGCAGGCGCAGGACCGCGGGCGAGGGCTGGCGTTGCCACACCTGTGCGGCATGTACCTGCATCGACAGCGCCAGCCAGGCCATGCCGGTAAGGCTGGTCAACAACGCAGCAGCGAGCATCAGGTTGGCGGACAAGGGCTCAGGCATGTGCGTTCTCGCGGTGTGCGGCGTGTTTGGCATGCGCGCGCTGGCCCAGCTTGCGTGCGGTCAGTACGGCAATCACCGCGCTGGCAAGCAGGAACAGGTCGATGCCTGCGACCGGCCAGTAGCCGCGCGACAGCGTGCGCAGCAGATGATCACCGGTGGTGATCCAGTTCAATGCCACGGCTGCGACGGCCATCACCGCGATGGCCCAGGTCTGCTCACGCCATGCCGGGTTGGTCAGGCCGCGTGCCACCGGCGCGCCGCGCATGCCGGCATGTACCAGCGCCAGCGCCCACACCGCCCAGAACGCATAGCGCTCCCAGTCGCCACGGCCGGGCAGGGCTTCGGGTAGCAAGCGGTTGGCGATCAGGATGCCGAGCGTGGCCAGGACCATGCCGGTTACCGTGGTCACTGCCAGCGCATCCACGATGCGCGCGCCCTGGCTGCCCTGCAGGGCGTGCTGACGCTTGCGTTTTTCGACGAAGAAGATGAAGCCGGTGGCAATGCACACGGCACCGGCAAGCCCGCCGAGCACGTACAGCCAGCGCAGCAGCCAATGGCGGAAGTGCTGCAGGTGCAGGCCGGTGAGGAACTCGGCCATGCGTGCAACCGATGTGGCGGGCGGGTCCTCGCGGATCAGCTTGCCGTCCGAGGATTTGAAATGGATGCCATCGCCGACCAGCGCGATGCGATCGGTGCCGGCACGATAGACACTGACGTAGCCATTGGCATCGCCAAGGTGCTGCAGCACCAGGAAGCCGACATCGCCGGCCTTGTCATTGGCCTCCCAGCGCCGCTGCGCCTGCGCCACCATCGCATCTACCGATGCCAGTCCGGCACTGACACCCGCACGTTGGTGCGGCAGGCCGGTTTCCTGCGCTTCCATCCGCTCGTGCAGGTCATGCAGATCGTGCAGCTGGGTGTGGCCGACTGGAAAATAATAGGTACCCGCGAAGATCAGCAGACCGGTCAGCGCGAAGAAAAAGTGGAACGGCAAGGCAACCACGCCGGTGAGGTTGTGCAGGTCCAGCACACTGCGCAGGCGGGCCTTGTCCGGGCGAAAGGTGAAGAATTCGCGGAAGATCTTCCGGTGCATCACCACGCCGCTGATCAACGCGGCCAGCATCACCAGTGCGGAGAAGCCGACGATCCAGATGCCCAGGTTCTTCCAATCCAGGGTCAGGCCGTAGTGCAGCGGGAAAAAGAAGCCACTGCCGATCTTCAGATGGTCGTCCGGCAGCACGCTGCCGTCGCGCGTATCGATGGTGGCGTAGGCCCAGATCAGCTCTTCCGGGTCCTTGGCATTGGGCACCTGATAGCCGGCATACAGCGCCAGCACCGGATCACGGTGGGTGGTGTACGCGCTCCAGCTGGCGACCTTGTCGAAGTGCGTGGGCATGGGCCCGTTGACCAGCGGGCGCATCGCATCGATGGCCTCCTTGGTCGGCTGCATGCGCTCGAATGCGGGCCGCAGGATCTTCTCGAAGGACGGCATCGGCTGCGCTTCGATGCGTGTGGCGGGAATCGCCCAGCGATCGATTTCGCGATCGAAGACCGACAAGGCACCAAAGAAGAACGCCGCCATCAGCACGAAGCCAAGCACCAAGCCGAACCAGGTGTGCAGCCACGCCATTGCTTGCCGGAAACTATTGAACATGGGCTTCTCCGGTCATGCCAGCAGGGATTGGATGAGCGATGCGGCACCGGCCATCAGCAGACCGCCGCCAAGCAGTACTACCCATACGCGTAGCAGGCGCTTGGTCGCGATGCTCCACAGGAAGACCGTCACGTAGGCGAGCAGGCCAATGAAGGCGCCCAGGAACTCGGCGTCGTGGAAGTCGAGCTTGGCTGCGAACAACAGGCAGGTTGCCAACGCCACCGTGCCCCATGCGAAGACGTAGCCGCCGAACATTGCGGCCAGCACCCGCAGCACGACCTGACGGCGCGAGCGGGAAGTAGCTGTGATGGTGGTTGCTTGGGACATGGTGGCGGTGACGTCTCGGGTATCAGTTTCGTTGGAACGTTGCTTGAGCCCCTCTCCCTCCGGGAGAGGGGTTGGGGAGAGGAGAGGGTCGGGGTCTAGGTGAGGTTGTAGCGAAGTACTACCCCTCTCCCGCCCCTTCGGGGCACCCTCTCCCGCGAGGGGAGAGGGTTGGAGCAAAAGACAAACGACAAAAGCCAAACGCCAAACGCCCACCGCCCAAAGCCCACAGCCCACTGCCAAACGC
>NZ_JBRREB010000068.1:0-21315 GCF_056759995.1 Stenotrophomonas sp. STEN030
CTGGATCTCGCTCGCGACTATCGTGTCGCCATCCTCCATCCCGCCGGGGGATGAGGGGAGTCCCCGACACATGGCGCCCCGCCCTCCCGCCCCCCGCCCCCCCCCCCCGCCTCTGTCATACCGTCATCCCCGCGCAGGCGGGGGTCACGACCTCGAAGAATTGAATTCCCCGACCTCGGGGACAGAAACACCACCGCATCCTCCTGGGCCCCTGCCGCTGCCATGAATGCCATTGCACCGTCCCTAGCTTCCTCGCCCACTTCGCGCGACCTGCGTGACGCCCGCAACGAGCGTCTTTTCCGCTGGTTCCTGGTCGCCACCGTCATCTTCGTCCTGGTCGCCCTGGCCGGCGCCGCACTGTCCATGCTCTGGGGCGGCCGCCACGCGCTGCAGGAGCAGGGGCTCAGCTTCTTCTACTCCTCCGAGTGGAATCCAGTCGAGAACAAGTTCGGTGCGCTGGCACCGATCTACGGCACCATCGTCACCGCGCTGATCGCGATGTTGATCGCGGTGCCGGTGAGCTTCGGCATCGCCTTCTTCCTGACCGAAGTGGCACCGCGCTGGCTGCGTGGCCCGGTTGGCACCGCCATCGAACTGCTGGCCGGCATCCCGTCCATCATCTACGGCATGTGGGGCCTGTTCGTGCTGGTGCCGGTGATGACCGAATACGTCACCCCGTTCCTCAATGATCACATTGGTCCACTGCCGGTGATCGGCGCGTTGTTCCGCGGCCCGCCGCTGGGCATCGGCATGCTCACCGCCGGCTTCGTGCTGGCGATCATGGTGATCCCCTTCATCTCCTCGGTGATGCGTGAAGTCTTCCTCACCGTTCCCACCCGACTGAAAGAATCCGCCTACGCGCTGGGTTCGACCAAATGGGAAGTGAGCTGGGACATCGTGCTGCCTTACACCCGCTCTGCTGTCATTGGCGGCGTGTTCCTTGGCCTCGGCCGTGCGCTCGGCGAAACGATGGCTGTCGCCTTCGTGATCGGCAACAGCGTGCGTCTGACCCCCTCGCTGCTGGAACCTGGCACCACCATCGCCGCGCTGATCGCCAACGATTTCGGCGAGGCCACTGAAACTTACCGTTCGGCGCTGCTGCTGCTTGGCTTTGTGTTGTTCATCGTCACCTTCGTGGTGCTGGCGCTGGCCCGCCTGATGCTGATGCGACTGTCCCGCAAGGAGGGCAACTGATGTCCGCTTCCGCTGATTCGCTGTACCTGCGCCGCCGCGTCGTCAATCTCCTTGCCCTGTTCATGGGCTGCGCGACCGCCTTGTTCGGCCTGTTCTTCCTCGGCTGGATCCTGTGGACGCTGCTGTCCAAGGGCCTGCCCGGCATCAACATCAACCTGTTCACCAAGATGACACCGCCGCCGATGCAGGAAGGCGGCCTGCTCAACGCCTTCTTCGGCAGCGCGGTGATGTGTGCGATGGCGATCGGCATCGGCACGCCGCTGGGCGTGGCCGCCGGCACCTGGCTGGCCGAGTACGGCAACGCCCGCAAGGCCGGCACCGTGGTGCGGTTCGTCAATGACATCCTGCTGTCAGCACCGTCGATCGTGCTCGGCCTGTTCGTCTACACCCTGTACGTGATGCAGACCGGCGGCCAGTTCTCGGCATTTGCAGGCGCCTTGTCGCTGGCCTTCATCGTGCTGCCGGTGGTGATCCGCACCACCGACGAAATGCTGCGACTGGTACCGGTGCAGATGCGCGAAGCCGCATTGGCACTGGGCGTGCCGCAGTGGAAGGTCATCATGCAGGTGCTGTACCGCAGCGCCATGGCCGGCATCGTCACCGGCATCCTGCTGGCGCTGGCACGCATCTCCGGCGAAACCGCACCGCTGCTGTTCACCGCCTTCGGCAACCAGTACTGGAACAGCAATGTGATGCAGCCGATGGCCTCGGTGCCGGTAGTGATGAACCAGTTTGCCGGCAGCCCATACGAATCCTGGCAGGTCCTGGCCTGGGCCGGTGCCCTGGTGCTGACCGTGTTCGTCCTGCTGGTCAGCCTCTCCGCGCGCGGCCTGCTGCTGCGCAACCGCATCTCGAACGACTGAACTTAAACGATTGATTGCCATGGACCTTCCCATGAACGACCTCAGCAACGCCGTACCGATGCAGCGCATCTCCGTGCCCGCCGCCAACCAGTCGCTGCATACGCCGGCGCCGGTCAAGCTGGCAGCACGCGGCCTGGACTTCTACTACGACAAGTTCCACGCGCTGAAGAGCATCAACCTGGAGATTCCGGAAAAGCGCGTCACCGCGCTGATCGGTCCTTCCGGTTGCGGCAAGTCCACCCTGCTGCGCATCTTCAACCGCATCTACGCGCTGTACCCGAAACTGGAAGCGCGCGGTGAAGTGCTGCTGGACGGCGAGAACATCCTCTCGCCCAAGTACCCGATGAACCGCCTGCGCTCCAAGGTGGGCATGGTGTTCCAAAAGCCGGTGCCGTTCCCGATGACCATCTTCGAGAACGTCGCTTACGGCATCCGTCACCACGAGAAGCTGTCCAAGGCCGAAATGAACGTGCGCGTCGAACAGGCGCTGCGCCAGGGCGCGCTGTGGGACGAAGTGAAGGACAAGCTCAATCAGAGCGCACTGGGCCTGTCCGGCGGCCAGCAGCAGCGTCTGTGTATCGCCCGTGCCGTGGCCCTGCGCCCGGACGTTCTGCTGCTCGATGAGCCGACCTCGGCGCTGGACCCGATCTCCACCAGCCGCATCGAGCAGTTGGTCGAAGAACTGAAGAACGATTACACCATCGCCATCGTCACCCACAACATGCAGCAGGCTGCGCGTGTCTCCGACTACACCGCCTTCATGTACCTGGGCGACCTGATCGAACACGACCGCACTGAAACCATCTTCTCCAACCCCTCCAAGCAGCAGACCGAGGACTACATCACCGGTCGCTTTGGCTGAGGCTGGCGCGCGCGGACCGTACAAGGGTTCGCCGCCCGCTGGACGCCTGGCCAAGGATGGTCGGGCCGCACTCCGAAGCCAGATGTACGCCATGGATGGCAACGCAGCTCCCGAACGAATGCAGTCCCACCCGAACAGTCTCCAGCGAGCATTCCATGAATCTTCCCAACGACCACATCGTCAAGAGCTATGACGAAGAACAGCAGCGACTGGTAGCCGAGATCGTGCGCATGGGCGAAATGTCCGTTGCCCAGCTCGAAGCCGCGCTGGACGTGATCGAGCGCCGCGACGAAAAGGCCGCGCAGCGCATCGTCGCCAACGACGAGGCCATCGACCAGCTTGAGCAGCAGATCAGCCACGACGTGATGCGTCTGGCCCTGCGTGGGCCGATGGCCCGCGACCTGCGCGAGATCCTCGCCGGCCTGCGCATCCCCGCCGACATCGAGCGCATCGGCGACTACGCTGCCAACGTCGCCAAGCGTTCCATCGCATTGGCCGCAGTGCCGCCGCTGCCGCAGATCCAGGGTGTACGCGCTTTGGGCCGACTGGCTGCAATGCAGGTGCGTCGCGCGATGGAAGCCTATCGTGACAACGACGCCGAGGCCGCGCTGAAGCTGCGCGCCGACGACGCACGTCTGGACGCCCAGTACACCGCGCTGTTCCGCGAGCTGCTGACCTACATGATGGAAGATCCGCGCAACATCACCCCATGCACGCACCTGCTGTTCATGGCCAAGAACCTGGAACGCATCGGCGACCACGCCACCAATATCGCCGAGAACGTCTGGTTCCTGGTGCACGGTGATGCGCCGCTGCCGCCGCGCGAGAAGCGCGACGAAACCAGCACCGTCGACCACGCCTGATCCACTGCTGCATGGCCGCTGCGCCCAGTCGCAGCGGCCACACCACCTGCCTGTCCGGATCGGCCCGCTACACCTCGTCGCGGCGGGCCGATACAGACCGGTACAAAGCGATACGCCCCAGCCCGCATTTTTAATCAGGCATTCACGGAATTTTTCCGAGCATGGACTCGTCCGCAGCACTCCCGCCGCGCACCGAGGAATCCCCATGAAGCGTATCGCCGCCACCCTCCTGAGCCTGTCCCTGCTGGCCACCAGCGCCGCCTTTGCCGGCCCCACACAGGACCGCGACCGTGACGACACGCGTCACGACAAGTCGGCGCGCAGCTCGACCCCGCATGCCCAAGGTCACGGCAACAGCAGTCATGCGCCAGCAGCACACAATGGCGCACGCCATGCTTCCAACAACAGCGCCCATCACGCCCCGCGCAAGGGCGAGCACTTGGCGCAGAACCAGCGCGGCAACCGCGTCGCCGATTACAACCGGCATGGACTGCGCAAGCCCGGTCGCGGCAACGAATGGCGCAAGCTCGATGACCGCTATGTTCTGATGGCGGTAGCCAGCGGGCTGATCATCGATATCGTCAGCGGACATCGCTGATCACCAGCATCAGCTGAACCAACGCGGGCCCCAAGTGGGCCCGTTGTCGTTCCAACGATGGCAAGGTCGCGCCGTTGAGCCGGGCTGCTTGTTAAGCTCCAGCCTCCCCCCGGCCCAACCACTACCGGAGACACAAACAATGGCCATCGACATCCGCAAGCCCACCTCTCTCGCCCTGGGCGTAGCCCTGCTCGGCGGCATGGCGGCCCCTGCCTTTGCCATGACCGATCTTGCCCAGGGCTATGCCCTTGGCGCCAGCGCCCAGACCCCGCCGACCGCCGAAGCCCAGGCTGCAACCGACACTGCACAAGCCACCGATGCCGCCGCCAAGCAAAAGGCCGAGGGCAAGTGCGGCGAGGGAAAATGTGGCGAAGGCAAGTGCGGCGCCGACAAGGACAAGCCCAAGACCGATGCCGCCAAGGCTGAAGGTGAAGCAGCTGCCGGCGCAGACAAGGCCAAGGCCGAGGGCAAGTGCGGTGAGGGCAAGTGTGGCGGTAAGCACTAAGCCCGGCACACTGACGCAGCACACACCCGACCAGCGCATGCCTGCCATGGCCAGCGCTGGCCTGGGTCTGCGGCGCTCGCTGCTGGACGCCTTGCAGGCCGCGCCGGCTGGCGCATTCGACTTTCTCGAATGCGCCCCGGACAACTGGATCAGCGTTGGCGGCAGCTTGGGCGAAGCGCTGAGCGCGCTGTCGCAGCGGCACCCGCTCAGCTGCCATGGCCTATCGCTGTCGCTGGGCGGACCCGCCCCATTGGATGTGGAGTTCCTCGCGCGTACGCGGCGCTTCCTCGATCAGCACCAGGTTGCGTTGTACAGCGAGCACCTGAGCTGGTGCACGGATGACGGCCATCTCTACGAGCTACTGCCGCTGCCCTTCACCGCCGAAGCCGTGCACCATGTTGCCGCGCGCATCCGTCAGACCCAGGACATCCTCGGTCGCCGTATCGCCGTGGAAAATGCCTCCTACTACGCCGTACCTGCGGCAGACATGGATGAGGCCGACTTCATAAATGCCGTGCTCGACGAAGCCGATTGCGACCTGTTGCTGGACGTCAACAACGTCTACGTAAACGCCATCAACCACGGCTATGACGCGCGCGCGTTTCTGGCACGCCTGCCCTCACAGCGCATTGCCAGCTACCACGTTGCCGGTCATCACGACGAAGCCGAAGATTTGAAGATCGACACCCATGGCATGCCGGTCAAGGGTGATGTCTGGGCGCTGCTGGCCGACACCTACGCCATGCATGGCGTGCGCCCCACCCTGCTGGAGCGCGACTTCAACTTCCCGCCGCTGCCCGAGTTGCTGGGAGAACTGACGCGTATCCGTCAATTACAGCAGGCCGCTCATGGCTGAGTCCCTGCGCGACCTACAGATGCGCTTTGCCGCGCACCTGCGCGACCCATCGCAGCAGCCTGCTCCAGCGGATATCGACGACACGCGCATGCAGGTGTATCGCGAGCTGTACTTCAACAATATCCAGGGTCTGCTGGCTGCCAATTTCCCGGTTATCGCACGTACCGTGGGCGAGCCGCGCTGGCAACAGCTGGTGCGCGATTTCTGTCGCGAGCACCGTGCGCATACACCGCTGTTCCCGGAGATCGGCCAGGAGTTCATTGCCTTTCTGGACAATCGATCCGCCGATCCGCGAGCGCCTTGGCTGCTGGAACTGGCCCACTACGAATGGATCGAGTTGGCGCTGAAGATCAGTGATGAGCCGGCGCCTGCGCATGATCCTGGTGGTGACCTGCTGGCTGGTAGCCCGGCCTGCTCGCCCTGGTGCCGAGCGCTGGCCTACCAGTGGCCGGTGCATAGGATTGGTCTGGATTATCAGCCCGTTGAGCCGTCGCTACAGCCGACGTTGCTGCTGGCCCGGCGCGAGGCTGATGGCGATATTGTTTTCTCCGAGTTATCGCCCTTGCTGTATCGGTTGCTGGAACGGCTGGAACAGTTTCCTGCTCTCAACGGGCTTGAGCAGTTGCGGGAGTTGGCGGTTGAAGCGGGTACGGAAGCTGATCAGGCTTTCGTCAGCACAGGCGCAGCGATGCTGCAGCAATTGCGGGACAAGGGCTGTCTGCTGGGCAGCTTGGCCCCCTCCCTTGCGCCGAAGGCGTAGGTGAGGGTTGGGGAGGGGTTGGTTTTCGGCATTACCGGAAATGCCCCTGTAGAGCCGAGCCATGCTCGGCTGAGGCTCTACCGGCAAAGCCCCTGCCGAGCATGGCTCGGCACTACATCGGTAAGCCCCCTGCCGAGCATGGCTCGGCACTACAGGGCCCCACGGCATTTGCAGGCGCCTGCTGACACGGCCACTTGACCTGCTCTGCTACCCTATTGCGATGAACGAATTTGCTGAACCCTCGGTCCCCCGCCCTGCTTTCACGCCGATGGCGCAACGCTTCCGTGGCTTCCTGCCGGTGGTGGTGGACGTGGAAACGGGCGGCTTTGACTGCAATCGCCATGCCCTGCTCGAGATCGCCGCCGTACCGGTGGAGATGGACGAGAACGGCCAGCTCTACCCGGGCCAGACCGCCAGTGCGCATGTGATTCCGGCCGAAGGCACCGAAATCGACCCCAAGTCGTTGGAAATCACCGGCATTGTGCTCGACCACCCGTTCCGCCTCGCCAAGCCCGAGCGAGACGCGCTGGAGCATGTATTCGCACCGATCCGCGCAGCGATGAAAAAGTACAACTGCCAGCGCGCGATCCTGGTCGGCCATAACGCCCATTTCGACCTGAACTTCGTCAACGCCACCGTTGCCCGCAGCGGCCACAAGCGCAACCCCTTCCATCCCTTCAGCGTGTTCGACACAGTGACGTTGGCAGGCGTGGCCTATGGCCAGACCGTGCTCGCGCGCTCGGTGCAGGCTGCCGGCTTCGAATGGGATGCCAGTGAGGCGCATAGCGCGGTATACGACACCGAGCAGACCGCGCGCCTGTTCTGCAAGATCGTCAACGCCTGGCCGACCGCGCCCGGTGGCTGAGCTTTACCAGCCTCAGGCCGCGCAGGTTCGCGCGCGGCCTTCTTTCTTCGCCTGCGCCAGCGCGTTTTTTGCGCGCTGGTAGAACAGCACCGGCGCCTGATCGTCCTCGCCCAGCTGCACTACGCCGGCACTGAAGCTGACCTTGATGTCGCCGGCCTCGTGCCCGCCCCATTCGGCGTACTGGCCGAACAGACGCTGCAGCCTTTGACAGGCGATCTCGGCTTCTGGCAGCCCGGTGTCGCTCAACAACACCGCGAACTCCTTGTTACCCAGCCGTGCCGGCATGTCGGAAGCACGCAGGCTGCGCCGCATCAGATCACCTACTTCGCACAACACCAGATCACCAACCGCACGCGACCACTCGGCATTGATCTGCTTGAGGTGATCGATGCTCAACACCACCAGGCTCAGCGAGCGACCGGTGCGCCGTGCTGCTGCCATGTCGCGCGCCAGCACATCATCGAATGCGCGTCGGTTGGGTAGGCCACTGAGATCATCTTCGTTGGCCAGCCGTTCGAATGCTTCGGCCTGCTCGCGCAACCTGTGTTCAAGCTGCGCCTTTTCCAGCAGGGCCGCTTCCAGACGGGCGTTCTGAAGATGCAGCTGATCGGATCGCGCATGCTCCTGTGCCGCCAACTGCCGGGCGTGCCCCCGCTGTTGCCTGAGCTGCAGTGCCAGCCACAGCACGGCTGCGGTCAACAACAGGCAGAGGCCGCCAAGCAAGCCGGGTAGCGGCAGTACTGCCAGCGATGGCGAAGAACGATCCATTCCGCCGTGCGCCAAGGCGGGTGCCGCGGAAAAACCGGCCAACACAATCGGTGCTGACACACTTCGATTTGCAAAGACCTTGGCCCTGCCCCACATCGCGCGCATCCCCACGCTCGATCGGCATACCGGATTCTTCTCTGCTGCCATCGTTCTTGCCCCAAGCTGGTCCGGGGATACTAGCAAACAGAGGCCTTGTTGCATGGCTGAGTGACGGTTGGCGCTGAGGATCTTCGCTGGAATGTGATTGGCGGCGTGAAAGCTGAGAGGTACAAGCGCACGGTGGCTGTGGGAGCGGCGTCAGCCGCGAAGCTGGGTATCTGCCAGATTCCGGCAATGGTTTCCTGCGCTCGGTATTCCAATGATGGTTTGTCTTCGCTTGCGTCGGATGCATCTGTGGCCTCGCGGCTGACGCCGCTCCCACAAAAAAGCCCCCACCCGCTAGCTGTTCGCTGGCCACTGCGGTGCATCCCAACGAACGATGGCTTCCAAGCCGCCTTCGGGGTGATTACGGAGCGTCAGGCTGGCACCGTCCTTTTCGGCCAGCGCACGGGCGATGGTCAGGCCAAGGCCGGCACCACCGGTCTCGCGTGAGCGCGATGTCTCCAAGCGCAGGAACGGGGTGAATACCGCTTCCAGCTCGTCCTCAGCAAGGCCCGGTCCGTTGTCACGCACTCGCACCTCCACCGCATCGCCATCGCGGCGCGCACTCACCTTTGCTGCACGGCCGTACTTCACCGCGTTGTCGACCAGATTGGAGAAAAGGCGCCGCATCGCCAACGGGCGCAGCATCAGCACCGCCCCACTGCCCTGCTCCAGCAATGCCTCATGACCAGACTCGGCGGCATCCTCGACCACGCTTTCCAGCAGCGAGTCCAGATCCAGCGCAGCACGCTGTTCGGCACTTTCGGCGCTGCGGGCAAGATCCAATCCTTCGCGGATCAAGGCCTGCATCGCAGCAAGGTCAGCTATCAGACGCTCGCGCAACTGCTCGTCCTGCACGTTTTCCAGCCGCAGCCGCAGCCGCGTTGATGGCGTCTGCAGGTCATGGGTGATTGCCGCCAACATCTGCGTACGCTCGCTCAAGTGGCGCTGCAGACGCTTCTGCATGGCATTGAAGGCTTCGGCAGCACGTTGCACTTCCAACGGTCCGCTCACCGGCAGTGGCTCACGCTGCAGGTCGTG
The DNA here is from genome assembly GCF_056759995.1 of Stenotrophomonas sp. STEN030. Classification (NCBI taxonomy): domain Bacteria; kingdom Pseudomonadati; phylum Pseudomonadota; class Gammaproteobacteria; order Lysobacterales; family Lysobacteraceae; genus Stenotrophomonas; species Stenotrophomonas sp. STEN030. The sequence goes on from NZ_JBRREB010000068.1 coordinate 9,317, forward strand.
GCCGAGTTCGGTGGCGTGGTTTGCCAGTCGCTGCAATGGCGAACTGGCGATGCGTGCAACCACATAGGCCAGCAGAGCGATCGCCAATGCCAGCAGCGACAGGAACCACGGGTCAAATGCTGCCCCGCTACGCCTCGCCACCGCCGGGTATTCCAGTGCCAGGCGCAGCGGCGTGCCATCAGTGAGCTTCAACTCCACCAGGCGACAGCGCGGCGGGGTGAATGCTGGATCACGCTCACGCGTGTGCTGCGATCGCTGTCCGCGCCCAGGTGGCGGCAGGAATTCCGGCAGCGGCGGCATGCAGGACCGGAAACTGGTCGCGCGCACCTGCGCATTGGCGACCGCACCACCGCGTGCTGCCAACACCGCCATCAACGCCTCATCCGCATCGCCAACGCGAAAATCGCCTTTTACTTCGCGCACATTGGGTCCGCCCACCGCAAGCAGGCGGCTGCGCAGCTCCGGGTTGCCGTCCAGCAGATTGACGAAGCCCTGCAGGCGGTCAGCGATACGGGCGAGGTTCTGCCGCTCAAACTCCTGCTGGCGACGGCTCTCGGCCAGCAACGTCGCGCCAATCGCCGCCACCATCATGCCGACCAGCAGGATGACGAACAGCCGCCCGGCCATCGACGACAGGAACAGACGCAGCCGCTTCATTCCAGCGTCACCGCACTGGCAAACACATAGCCCTCATTGCGTACAGTCTTGATCAGACCATCGGCACCGCCGGCATCGGCAAGCTTCTGCCGCAGGCGACTGATCTGCAGGTCGATGGCACGGTCCTGCGACTCGTAATTGCGGCCGCTGCTCAGCGACACCAGCTGCTCGCGCGACAACACCTTGTTGGCATGCGCCACCAGCACCCGCAGCAGACGGAACTCGGCCCCCGACAACATCACCACGCGCTTGGCCGGATCAATCAGATGGCGATGCTCCAGATCGAATACCCAGCCGGAGAACAGCGCGCGGCGCATCGCCAGCGGCTCCATGTTGGTCGGCAAGGCCTCGGTCCGACGCAGCACGTTGCGGATGCGCGCCAGCAGCTCGCGTGGCTCGAACGGCTTGGCCAGATAATCATCAGCGCCCATTTCCAGCCCCAGCACGCGATCGATCGGCTCGCTGCGCGCGGTGAGCATGATCACCGGCGTGGTCGAACGCACGCGCAGCTCGCGGCATAGCGCCAGGCCGTCCTCGCGCGGCAGGTTCAAGTCCAGCACGATCAGGTCGATGTGCTCGCGCGCCAATACCTGGCGCATCTCGTTGCCATCGGCCGCCGTGCTCACGGCATAGCCAGCCCGGCCCAGTTGCTCGGCCAGCAGGCTGCGGATGTCACTGTCGTCGTCTACCACCAACAAGCGGTGCAAGGTCTGTATGTCCGTCATGGGCCAATGATCCATGCTAGCGGATCGTCGTGCGCGCCCGCATACGTATCAGCGTGTATCAACACCTGCACTTGATACACGCCGATACATGGCTGGCTGAACCTGATACACGCCGACATACACTGTGCCTTGAGGCTGAACAGGGCGCTGACCACACTGGCTTCAACGCCGCACGCTGCGGCCCAGCCTGAGTGCCTGATCACCGTGAAGCTGCTGCCCTCCTCCCGCCGCAACCGCATCCTGCTTGCCGCTGCCATCGTCGCCCTGATCGCCGGCGGCGTGTTCTGGGCCACGCGCAAGCCCGCTGCCCCTTCGATGGCCACCTCGCCGGTCAGCCGTGGCGACCTGGAACAGACCGTCGATGCCACCGGCGTCATCGATGCCTACAAGCTGGTCAGCGTCGGCGCGCAGGCCTCCGGCCAGATCAAGGTGTTGAAGGTGCAGCTGGGCGATGTGGTCAAGCAAGGCGACCTGATCGCCGAGATCGACTCGGTCACCCAGGAAAACAGCCTGAAGAATGCCGAGGCGGCGCTGGAGAACATCCGCGCCCAGCGCGCGGTGCAGACCGCCTCGCTGAAGGAATCCGAGCTGGCCTTCGCCCGCCAGAAGGAAATGCTGGCCGCCGAAGCCACCTCGCGCGCCGACTACGAGTCGGCTGAGGCCAACCTGGCCAGCACCCGCGCGCAGATCCGCGCACTCGATGCACAGATCCGTCAGCGCGAAACCGAACTGGGCACTGCCCAGGCCAACCTCGGCTATACCCGCATCACCGCACCTATAGACGGCACCGTGGTCGCGGTCGTTGCCGAAGAAGGCCGCACCGTCAACGCCAACCAGTCCGCACCGACCATCGTCAAACTGGCGCGGCTGGATCTGGTCACGGTGAATGCCGAGATCTCCGAAGCCGACGTGGTCAAGGTCAAACCCGGCATGCCGGTGTACTTCACCATCCTCGGCAACCCTGACCACAAGTACCAGGCCACGCTGCGCACGGTGAACCCGGCGCCGGCCTCGATCAGCACCGACAGCACCAGCTCCAGCAGCTCGTCCTCGTCCAGCTCCAGCACAGCCGTGTACTACAACGCGCTGTTCGACGTTGAGAACCCGGACGGCACGCTGCGCATCGACATGACCGCGCAGGTCTCGGTGATGCTCGCCCAGGCCAAGGATGCGCTGTTGATTCCCACCGTAGCACTCGGCCCCAAGGTGCCTGAAGGTGGCCGCGGCCCCGGCGCGAGTGCCGCCAATGGTGAGCAGCGCGCCGCCCGCAGCAAGCAGGAAGGCCAGCGCCAGCAGCGCCGTCAGCCGGATGCCGCCGCACTGGCCAAGAGCAACAGCTACGTGGTGCGCGTGGTCAACAAGGACGGCCAGCCGGAGCCGCGCACGATCAAGGTCGGCCTCAACAATGGCTCCAATGTCGAAGTGTTGGACGGCCTGAAGGAAGGCGAGCTGGTCGTGGTCGGCGAAGTCACCGCTGGCGAGAAGTCGAGCAGCAACCAACGCAGTCCCATGGGCCCGATGATGGGTGGCCCGCGCCGATGAGCCAGCCACTCCTGCAACTGCGCGACCTGCGTCGCGAGTTCCCGGCCGGCGAAGAAACCATCGCTGTGCTGAAGGACGTCAATCTCGACATCCATGCCGGCGAGATGGTCGCCATCGTTGGCCAGTCCGGTTCGGGCAAGTCGACCTTGATGAACATCCTCGGCTGCCTGGACCGCCCCACCGTGGGTTCCTACAAAGTAGCCGGCCGCGAAACCGGGCGCATGCAACCCGATGAGCTGGCCGAACTGCGCCGCGAACACTTCGGTTTCATCTTCCAGCGCTATCACCTGCTGGGCGATCTGGATGCACGCGGCAACGTGGAAGTGCCGGCGATCTATGCCGGTACGCCCGCCGACGCCCGCCGCAGCCGCGCCGAGGCGCTGCTCGCGCGGCTGGGCCTGAGCGACCGCATGGGTCACAAGCCGGGCCAGCTGTCCGGCGGCCAGCAGCAGCGCGTCTCCATCGCGCGTGCGCTGATGAACGGTGGCGAGGTGATCCTGGCCGACGAACCCACCGGCGCGCTGGACAGTGCTTCAGGCGAAGAAGTGATGAACATCCTCGGCGAACTGCATGCCGAAGGCCAGACCATCATCATCGTCACCCACGACATGCATGTGGCCGAGCACGCACAGCGCATCATCGAGATCCACGATGGCGTGATCGTCGCCGACCGCCGCAACGACAAGGTACCAGCACTACAGAAACAGCAACGCCCTGTCCCCGTGCGCACCGGCGGCAGTGCCTTCCAGGCCGCGCGCGATCGTTTCGTCGAAGCCTTCCGCATGGCTTTGCTGGCAATGAACGCGCATCGCCTGCGCACCTTCCTGACCATGCTCGGCATCATCATCGGCATCGCCTCGGTGGTGTCGGTGGTAGCGATGGGCAACGGCTCGCAGCAGCAGATCCTGCAGAACATTTCCTCGCTGGGCACCAATACCATCGATGTGTATCCGGGCAGAGGCTTCGGCGATATGCGCTCCGGTCGCGTGCAGACCCTGAAAAGCAGCGATGCCGAGGCACTGGCCACGCAGAGCTATATCGACAGCGTCACCCCCAGCGTGTCCAGTTCGGTGACCGCGCGGGTCGGCAACAAGGCCGCCTCGGCACAGGTGGCCGGCATTGGCGATCAGTACTTCCGGGTCAAAGGCATGACCTTGATCAGCGGTCGCTACTTCGATGAAAGTGAAGTAAAGGGCTTGGCACAGGTGGTGGTGATCGACGAGAACACCCGCAGCCAGCTGTTCGGCAGTGATGATCCGCTCGGCAAGGTCGTGCTGCTAGGCAATGTGCCGGCACGGGTGATCGGCGTAGCCAAGCGCCAATCGATGGGCTTTGGTGGCAGTACCAATCTCAGCGTCTGGGTGCCCTACACCACGGTGATGGCACGCATGCTGGGGCAGACCTACCTGAGCAGCATCACCTTGCGGGTCAAGGACGACACCCCGATGGATGCGGCGCAATCGGCGATCACCAAGCTGCTGACCCTGCGCCACGGCACCGAGGATTTCTTCCTCAGCAACACTGCCGAGATCCGCGAAACCATCGAGTCCACCACCAAGACCATGACCTTGCTGATCGGCGCGATCGCCGCGATTGCACTGGTGGTCGGCGGCATCGGGGTGATGAACATCATGCTGGTATCGGTGACCGAGCGCACCCGCGAGATCGGCGTGCGCATGGCAGTTGGTGCGCGGCAAAGCGACATCCGCCAGCAGTTCCTGATCGAGGCGGTGCTGGTCTGCCTGCTTGGCGGCGTGCTCGGCATCGCGCTGGCGCTGTCGATCGGCTGGGCCTTCCAGACCTTTGGTGCCAGCTTCACCCTGTTGTTCTCCACCGGCTCCATCGTTGCCGCCTTCGCCTGCTCGACCCTGATCGGCGTGGCGTTCGGTTTCCTGCCGGCCCGCAACGCCGCCCAGCTCGACCCGGTTGAGGCCTTGGCCCGCGAATGAAGATGACCATGAAATCACTGCGTCCCGTATTGCTCTCTGCCGCCCTGACCGCTGCCTTGGTTGGCTGCGCCACCACGCCCAGCGCCGACCCTGCCGCCGACCTGCGCGTGCCCAATGTCTACGGCCGTGGCGATGCCGCTGCCAATGCGCCGGTGCAGGCCATCGAGCACGAAGTGACCGCACCAGTTGCCGATGTGCACGCCGATGCCTGGTGGCAGGGCTTCGCCGACCCGAACCTTGATCAGCTGATCGAGCGCGTGCTCGCCAGCAATACCGATATGGCTTCGGCCGGTTTGAAGCTGGAACGCGCCCGCGCCCAAGCTGGCTTGGCCAGCGCAGATCTGTGGCCTCAGGCCAATGGTTCGGTCAGCGCCAATAGCAGCCGCAGCATCGACAGCAGCGACGACTGGTCACGCAGCAACAGCGCCAGCGTGTCGCTGGGCTGGGAGCTGGACCTGTGGGGCAAGCTGCGTGGTCAGCGCGATATCGCCCGCTGGGAAGCGCAGGCCACCGCCCAGGATCTGCAGAGCACGGCACTGAGTCTGGTCGGCCAGAGCACCGAGTTGTATTGGCAGCTGGGTTACCTCAACCAAGCCATCGCCACCGGCCAAGCCAATCTTGAGCGCCTGCAGCGCACCGCATCGCTGGTGCAGACTCAGTTCGATGCCGGCGGTGTATCGCGGCTGGAAGTGCGTCAGGCGCAACAGAACATCGAGAGCCAGAAGGCTGCGCAATCGCAGCTGGAACAGCAACGGGTGGAAACCCGCAATGCATTGACCGTGCTGCTCGATGGCCAACCGTGGCCGCAGGCAAATGAACCGCAGAATCTGGATGTCGCGCAGAGCCCGGCCTTGGTCGAAGGCATGCCTGCCGAGTTGCTGGCACGCCGGCCGGACCTGCGCGCTGCCGAGCTGCGCCTGCGGCAGTCGCTGAAGAGCATCAAGGTGACGGCTACCAGCTATTACCCCAGCTTGAGCTTGAGTGGCTCGGTAGGCAGTTCTGCCACTTCGCTGGGTGATGTACTGACCAATCCGGTGGCGACCTTGGGCGCGGGCTTGAACCTGCCGTTCCTGAAATTCCGGCAGATGCAGTTGGATATCAAGTCGGCGGATCTGTCCTATCAGATCGCTGCCAATGATTTCCGGCGGACGTTGTATACCGCGCTGTCGGAGGTGGACAACGCCTTGTCGGCGCGCACGCGCCTGGCTGAGCAGGTCGCTGCTGCGCAGGCCTCGTATGACGAAGCGGTGGAGATCGCGCGTTTGTATGAGGTGCGGTATCGCGCTGGTGCTACGGATCTGCGCACCTGGCTGGAAGCGGAGCAGACCCGTCGCAATGCAGAGCTGTCATTGGCGCAAACCAAGCGCAGCCAGCTGGTGAATGATGTGACGCTTTATAAGGCGCTGGGTGGTGGGGCGGTGGTGACGAGCCAGTAAACCGGCTTAAGCCCCTCTCCCGCCTGCGGGGCGAAAAGAGGCGCTTGCGAACCATTGGTTCGCGACTCTTGGAGCGCCCTCGCGGCGACGCGAGGGCCGGGGCGCGGAGCGGGGGTTGGGGTGAGGGGAAGCTTCTAGCTAAGCAAAGTCAAAAGCCCCCTCATCCGCCCTTCGGGCACCTCGCTCCGCGCCCCGGCCCTGCGTAGCACGCAGGGCGTACGAACAGTCACGAGCCTTTGGCTCGTGAACGCCTGTTCTTAACCCCGTAAACGGGAGAAGGGACGTAGCCAAACATGGCTTGGTTCCGCAGCACTCCGGGCACCCTACTACCTCGGCGCTTTCACCCCATGCCGCTGCAAAACCTCCCGCACTTTATCCAGCGGAATCGCTTCCACCGTCTGCCCATTGCCACTCACCGTGGTCGCCATGAACAAAGCGTTGTAGACCGACTCTTCCACCGCATCCACGCTGGCCTGGAACACCGCGCTCATCTGCTCGTTGGCCAGTTCGGTGGTCTGCAACTGCGCCGCATCGAACCCGCGCCGCACCGATTCGGCCGTTGAAAACGCCAGCACATAGTCGCCGCTGCCGTTGGATGCCGAACTACCCGTCCGCCCCAACCCCATCATCCCGCGCGAGGCCAAGCGCCGCAGGTTGCGATCCGACAAGGGCGCGTCGGTCGCCACCACGATGATCACCGAGCCATCGCCGCGATCATCGGCAAGCCCGCGCACATTACCCTGCGCAGCCACCGCGTTCTGGAACGCATAACGGTCCAGCTCGCGCCCAACCGGTGCGCCTTCCACCTGCAGCACACCGCCGAAGTTGGCCTGCACCAGCACGCCGACGGTCCAGCCGCCCAGACTCTCGGGCAGCTTGCGCGATGAGGTACCAATGCCGCCCTTCCAACCAAATGCCACCGTGCCGGTGCCTGCGCCAACGCTACCTTCCTGCACCGGCCCGCTCTTGGCGGTTTCCAATGCCCGACGCACCGCATCAGCAGTGACCGGCCGCGCGCGGATGTCATTGAGCCCGCCATCGTTGGTCTCGCCCACGACCACATTGAGCGAGCGGACCTGCTGCATGTCCGGCTGCGCCAGCATCCAATCAGCCATCGCATCGGCCGCTTTCCAGACGCACAGCGTGCAGGTCAGCAGGATCGGAGTTTCCAGTTCGCCCAGTTCGTTGACCTGGGTGCTGCCGACAAATTTGCCGAAGCCATTGCCGACATGTAGCGCCGCCGGCACCCGCGAGCGATAGGTATTGCCGGGGTGCGGCAGGATCGCGGTAACGCCGGTGCGCACCTTGTTGCCGGTACTCAGGGTCACCTGGCCAACGCGTACGCCAGCCACGTCGGTGATCGCGTTGTTGCTGCCGGGGTTGAAGATGCCGGGCGCGACGCCCAGATCACGTGCGCGTACGCGCGGTGCGTCCTGGGCGGCGGCGCTCAGGACGCAAAGCCCCGCCAGCGCCACAGTCAATCGGAGGAAAAGACGATGCGGCGTGCGGGGCATGGTGTTCCTTACAGGCGTTGGCGGACTGCCTCGAACAATGCCACACCCGTCGCCACCGATACATTGAGGCTCTCGACGTCGCCCGGCATCGGGATGCGCACCAGCTGGTCGCAGGTTTCGCGGGTCAGGCGGCGCATGCCGTCGGCTTCGCCGCCCATCACCAGCGCCACGTTGCCGCGCAGGTCGAGCTTATGGATGGTGGTGTCTGATTCTCCAGCCAGGCCGTAAACCCACACGCCCAGCTTCTGCATGTCCTTGATGCAGCGGACCAGATTGGTCACCGATACCACCGGGATGCTGTCAGCCGCGCCAGCACTGACCTTGCGCACGGTCGCATTGACCGGGGCGCTCTTGTCCTTGGGGATGACAACGGCGGTGACGCCAGCAGCGGCGGCGCTGCGCAGGCAGGCGCCGAGGTTGTGCGGGTCCTGCACCTCGTCCAGCACCAGCACCAGCGCCTTGCCGTCGGCCGCTTCGATCAGGCCTTTCAGCTCGTTCTCGTCCCACAGCTTGGGTGCGGCATAGCGCGCGACCACGCCCTGGTGGCGGACCTGGCCAGCCACGCCGCCCAACGCCTGGGCGTTGACCTTGCGCACGTCGATGCCCTTGCGCAGGGCTTCTTCCTCGATTTCAACCAGGCGCGGGTTCTTGGCGCCGGCCTCAATCAGGACCTCGCGGACGTTTTCGGGGTCTTTCTCGATCGACGAAGCAACGGCATTGACGCCGACGATCCACTGGTTCTGCTTGCTCATGGGCGTCACATGGGGACTTCTGGGGGTGGCAATGGTAGGCCGATTCGGCCCGGCCCGCAGCTGCCACCGGCCTGCGAGGTGCGGGAAAGGCGGCCTTCGCTGCTGCGAGGGCCGCTTCCGGCGTCAATACTTCTGTTTGGTGCGCTTGGCTGGCTTGCCCCGTTCGGGCAGCGGCGCCGGTGCCGGCGGGTCGACCTTGCCGTCCTTGTCCTCGACCAGACGGAAGTCGATCTTGCGCTCTTCCATGCTGGCCTTGAGCACCAGGATGCGGACACGGTCACCGAGCCGGAACTCGTTGCCGCGGCGGTCGCCGCTGAGCGTTTTGCGGATCGGGTCGAACTGGTAATAGTCGTGCGGCAGCTGGGTCACGTGGACCAGGCCATTGACCTTGGACTCGTACAGTTCGACGAACAGGCCGAAGCTGGTCACACCGCTGATCACGCCGTCGAACTGGCTGCCAACGTGCTTTTCCATCCATGCCGCGCGGAAACGCTCGTCGACTTCGCGCTCGGCCTCGTCGGCACGGCGCTCACGCTCGGAGCACTGCAGCGACAAGGCTGCCATCTCACGCGGGGTGTAGGTGTACTTGTCGAGCGGGCCGCCAGTCAGCGCGTACTTGATGGCACGGTGCACCAGCAAGTCGGGGTAGCGACGGATCGGCGAGGTGAAGTGCGCGTAGGCCTCCAGCGCCAGACCGAAGTGACCGTTGTTGTCCGGCGAATACACCGCCAGCGACTGGCTGCGCAGCAGCACCGATTCCAGCAATGCCGCGTCCGGACGCTCGCGCACCTTCTTCAGCAGCTTGGTGTAATCGCCCGGCTGCACCTTGCTCCACGGCGGCAGACTCAGTTTGAACTCCTTGAGGAACTCCAGCAGGTCGGCGAACTTGGACTCCGGCGGCCGCTCGTGCACGCGGAACGGCGCCGGCACGTGCTTGGACAGCAGGTAGCGCGCGGCCTCCACGTTGGCGGCGATCATGCATTCCTCGATCAGCTTGTGGGCGTCGTTGCGCACCATCATGCCGGCCTGGGTGACCTCGCCGCGGTTGTCCAGCACGAAGCGCACTTCCGAGGATTCAAACTCGATGGCGCCACGGCGCTCGCGCGCCTTGGACAGGATGCGATAGAGCTGGTGCAGGTTCTGGATCTGCGGCAGTAACGGGCCGATGAAGGCCTTGGTGTCCGCATCGTCCTCGCCTACCGCTGCCCACACCTGGGTATAGGTGAGGCGTGCGTGTGAATTCATCACCGCTTCGTAGAACTTCGACTCGCTGACCTGACCATCGCGCCCGATCTGCATGTCGCAGACGAAGCACATGCGGTCTTCCTTCGGCCGCAGTGAGCAGATGCCGTTGGACAGGGTCTCCGGCAGCATCGGCACCACGAAACCGGGGAAGTACACCGAGGTCGCACGACGCTGTGCTTCGTCATCCAGCGGCGTGCCGGGACGCACGTAGTTGGAGACGTCGGCGATAGCGACCACCAGACGGAAACCGTCGCGGTTCGGCTCGCAATAGACCGCGTCATCGAAGTCCTTGGCGTCCTCACCATCAATGGTGACCAGCGGCATCGAGCGCAGGTCCACGCGCTTGCCGATCATCGACGCTTCCACCGTCAACGGCACGGCAGTGGCTTCGTCCAGCACTTCCGGCGGGAATTCGTACGGCAGCTCATGGCCGTGGATGGCGGTTTCCACCACCAGCGACGGGGTCAGCTTGTCGCCGAGCACGGCAATGATCTTGCCGATGGGCGGACGGCGCGAATCCGGTGCATGGGTCAGTTCGCAGACGACCAGCTGCCCATCCTTGGCACCTCCAGTGAGGTCGCCCGGGATCTGGATGTTGCGCTGGATGCGCTTGTCATCCGGCACCACGTAGCTGATGCCGGCTTCCACGCTGAAGTGACCGATCAGACGGTTGACGCCACGTTCCAGCACGCGGGCGATGGCGCCTTCGCGGCGGCCACGGCGGTCGATGCCGGTGACGTTGGCCAAGGCACGATCACCGTGCATGACCTTGCGCATCTCGTACGGCGACAGGAACAGGTCGTCGCCGCCCTCGTCCGGGCGCAGGAAACCGAAGCCTTCCGGGTTGGCGATGACCACGCCGGGAATCAGACTCAACTGGCTGACCGGTGCGAAGCCGCCGCGGCGGTTCTGCACCAGTTGGCCGTCACGCACCATCGCGCCGAGGCGCTTGGACAATGCGTCAGCACGATCCGGCTCGGTCAGGCCAAGCTGGGCTGCGATTTCATCAGCGTTCTGCGGGCCTTCGCAGCGGTCCAGCAACTGCAGGATGGCTTCGCGGCTGGCGATCGGCTGCGCGTAGCGCTCGGCTTCGCGCGATGCATAGGGATCATCGAAGGCAGCAGTCGGCGGACCCGGCTTGCGACGGCCGCGCACGAAACTCTGCGGCGCGGCGTCGTCGGTGAATTTGCGTTTGCCTGGCTTGGCCGCGCCGGAGCGGGCCGGGCCAGCCTTGCCTGGCTTGGCGCCGGCAGACTTGGAGCCACTGGGCTTCGCAGGTGCGGACAGACTCTCCGGCATCCATGGCGGCAGCTTGGCGGTTTTTGCTTTGGGGGCTTTGCCCGGCGCCTTGCCCGGCTTGCTGCCGGTGGCGGACTTGTGGGCCTTGTCGGCCCCAGGGGTCTTTTTGTTTTTCATCAGCCTCCATGGTACATGGACCTAGGTGTACAGGGCGCACACACGATCACTACAGATGTTTGTGAAAAAGCGTTGACAAAGATCGCCATCCTCTGCAGAATTCGCGGCCTGAAGTGCCCAGGTGGCGGAATTGGTAGACGCACTAGCTTCAGGTGCTAGCGGGGGCAACTCCGTGGAGGTTCGAGTCCTCTTCTGGGCACCACGTTTCAAGATCAAACCCGCGAAAGCGGGTTTTTTCGTTTCCGGGGTTTGGGAATTGCACCTGGGCAGCCAACTCTTCACAAAATTGTTGACGGCACCGGAAACGTCCTACATAATCTCGCTCCTGAGTCGCCCGGGTGGCGGAATTGGTAGACGCACTAGCTTCAGGTGCTAGCGGGGGCAACTCCGTGGAGGTTCGAGTCCTCTCCCGGGCACCACGACTCAAACGAAACAACCCGCGAAAGCGGGTTTTTTTGTGCCCGCAATTTTTACCTGGATTGTAGGAGCGGCGTAAGCCGCGAAGCCAATGATCCACTCGATTGCAGGCTTGCCCGCAATTTCATTGCTGCGAGCTTCGCGGCTTACGTCGCTCCTACAAACGCCTCATGCATTACGTGAAATTTCTTCACGCAAATCGTTGACAGTTTTGTTCACACTCGGCACAATTCGTCTCCTGAGTCGCCCGGGTGGCGGAATTGGTAGACGCACTAGCTTCAGGTGCTAGCGGGGGCAACTCCGTGGAGGTTCGAGTCCTCTCCCGGGCACCACGACTCAAACGAAA